>CADCNZ010000173.1 GCA_902802935.1 uncultured bacterium
AATGCCCCCGGAGTTCTTGCAGCTTGTGATAACAAGTCTTGAAACTCTATTCTCGATTGTTTGTAACCTGTAGTATTAACGTTTGCAACGTTATTGGCAATTACGTCAAGATAGTTTTGTTGTGCTATCATACCTGTTGCTGCTGTTGTTAATGCTCTTAACATTTTATCCTCTCCTCTGGTTTTATACTTGTTTTATTGTTTATCCTCTAAGTCTTCCGAGTGTTACTGCCGTATCAAGCATTTGGCTGTTTGTTGTGACCACTCTTGCTAAACTTTCATAATTTCGTGTTGTATTAATAGTGCTTATCATTTCTCTAATTACATTTGAATTTGAAAGTTCAAGCATACCTTGTTGAATAGAAAATTTTTCTGCACGTAATTCGGGATTATTTTCCGGATCTTTTGGAATAAATCTTGTATCACTTATTTCAAATAAATCATCTTTATCGGAAAAATCCCAAACACCAATAGTTTGCATAGGAATTTTTTGCATCCCGACATTCATTTCAATATTACCGTTTTCTCCGACAATTATTTCAACGTTATCTCTCATAAGATCTCTGTCCAGATCTTCCGGAACCATTCTTACTCTTCTGTTTTGTGTATCAAGAACGTATTCACCTTGCTTGGTTACTAAATAATCATCGCTGTTTACAGCAAAAGATCCGTTTCTTGTATAAGATATTTTGCCATCTGCATCTTGAACTTTGAAGAAACCATCCCCTTCGATTGCCAAATCGTACTTGTGATCAGTTTTAGTAAGAGCACCTTGCGAAAAGTCATGAGTGTATTTTAGTGCTTCACTACCCACGCTAACTGTTCCAAGATATCTTGAAGCATCATTTCTTAGGACTGATTCTGCCTGAGTATAAACAGCAGATTCCATTACATCTCTAAATCTTAATGAACCTTTCTTGTATCCTATTGTGTTAACGTTTGCAAGATTGTTTGCCGTATTATCATTAGCATCCATAAGAGCAAGCATTCCGTTTGCGCAAGATTCTAATCCTCTTACTATCATTAGTTTGCTCCTTTCATACGCTCATATTTGCCTAAAACGTTTTTTACGTAGTTTTGTGTTTCTTGATATGGCGGTATACCGCCGTATTTTTTAACTGCATTCGGGCCGGCATTATACGCTGCAAGAGCTAAAGACTTGTTGTTATCAAATCTGTCCATAAGCCCTTTTAAATATTTTGTACCGCCTTGAATATTTTGTTCAGGATCATATGCATTTGTTACGCCTAAACCTTTTGCCGTACTTGGCATCAATTGCATTAATCCCATAGCACCGCATTTTGAAGTCGCATTCGGATTAAATCCGGATTCTTGGTTAATTACAGCTTTTACAAAGTCTACATCTAATCCTGCTTGTTCAGCATATTTATCAATTAATTCGTTTATTTCACTTCGAGAAGTAGGAGTTGGGTTCTTTTTATTTTCAATAGAAGAATCCAGTATTTTTTGAAAATCTTCTGTCGGTTTTTGAGCACCGTACGACATCAACGACTGAAATTGACTTTCAATCGTACTTATTCTTTGTAACGTTATGTCTAAGCTCGTAAGATTCATCTTACGTCATACCTCTCTCATTATTTTTATACTTACCAAGTCTTTCGGGAACCTATATTCCCAATAAAAGTGTAATATATATTTATATAGTCAACATCAATCATATGATTGAAATTTTTTTAATAAGATAGACCATATGGTCTATAGGTTTTATTAATTTTTGTTAAAATAAGTTTGTTTAATAACAAAAATTTATCTTTAGAGTTTTATAATCTAATATCAATTGTTGGGGTGGACTATGCAAATTATATCAAATTACAATATACAACCTAAAGTTTCATACAACGAAATGAACCATCCAAGCTTCGGTAGAAAATTGAATTTATTTTTATATGGCGAAGCAGGTCAAGTGCTAAAAAATTTAAGTGAAAATACTGTATTAGGACAAAAAGCAAGTGAAAATACTGTATACGGATTAGCATTGCTGGCGTTGTCAGCATTAGGTGCAAATGAATTGCAAGGAAAAGGTATTGATGACATTAGAGCATATGTTTCAGAACAATTGGAGAATCTGAGAAAAAATGTAAAAAAAGATTCTTGCAGAAAGAAACGCGAAACAAATATTGAGACAAGGAAATCTTTATTAAAAGAAATGGCATCTTGTGGTATGACACAAGAACAAATTTCTGCAAAATTAAATATTTCACCAAGTCTTGTCTCAAAAGAAATGAAAAAATATGGTATACAAACAGATTTTTCAAAAAAATATAACACAGGACTTGCAAAAATTAGCAATGGCTCGATTAAACTAAATGAGGCAATAAGCGAAAAAGGATACAGAAAAAGAATGTTGCAAAATTTAAAACAATATCCTGACCTTTGTGAAAAATATAAACGTATGCTTTTGGATTCTAAAAAATATTCTAAAGATCAATACAAACAGTTTCTTTTACAAGTATTTGAAGCAATTATGTATGATTTGAGCAAGCGGGATGAGATAAAATACCATAGTGCTTATTTTGATGTATTAAATACAAAATATATAAATGATTTGGAAAATATTTGTAAAAATTACTATTCTAATATGCAAGCAGATGGCTCCTCATGGAAAATGTTGGTATTGTTAAAAGGAGAAAAGATTTCTTCTGAAGAATTAGAAGAGTGGACACATTATCCTGAGTTTAATTGTGATGAGTTTATGACCTTAAGAGAATATAAACCGGAACAAAAGCAAAAACTGGCTGAGCTTAAACGAAATGGCGAATTTTCAAACATTGATATTTGGAAAGTTTTGTTTCATGAAGAACAAAATAATGAAAGAAATGTGTATAAAGTTAATTTCGATGAAGAAAAATCGTTAACTGATTACTTAAAAACAATTTGTAAAATCCATGAGATAGCATATGGAGAGCCGATAATACTGGGAAAAGAGAAGACTTATGAAAAATTTAACTGGCTTCATATAAAAGACGAATTTTTCGGTATTTTAAAACATGATACTCAACTTGATGCTATTTATAATTTGCTTAAGTATATGGATGCAGAAGAAATGAAAAAATATTCTTATTCGTCTGAAGAGGTGAGAGATCTGGATCCAAACGGTCTTGAATATAAAACATTGCTTCATGATGTACGCAGAGCAGTACATAACATTGACTTTGATGATCCGAATAATATAAAGATAAATCAATTGGCCGATATAATGAATCGTAAAGATTTATTTGAAGATATAATGGTAACACCGCATTCTATACTAAGATTTATTTCAAGGATAGTTTTAAAAAATAACTATAATCCTAACCTTGAGAATGTAATGCCAGAGAAACTAAATTTATTTAGGGAAGAATTAAAAGGGGAATTAACAAATTCACCTATTATATGGACGTATACTGAAAAATTTAGGACCGGAACAGCTCCTCAAATTCAGATAAAAGAATCAAGCATAGGTGATTTTATAACGATTACCCTTGATAAAACAGGACACATTCACACAATATATGAAGATAGATATTCAATAATTCGTGCAAAACAAAAAGCAATGAATTCTGAATTTAGAAAAAAGTTATTGGAAAAATAATTTCTATTAATGCTATAATCTAAGTATGACAGAAAAGATTATAATTAGGGGAGCAAGGGAGCATAATCTCAAAAATGTATCGTTAGAGATTCCTAAAAATAAGTTAGTTGTCTTTACGGGAGTTTCAGGTTCAGGAAAGAGTTCACTTGCTTTTGATACTATTTTTGCAGAAGGACAGAGAAGGTATATTGAAAGCCTATCTACATATGCGCGTCAATTTTTAGGTCAAATGGATAAGCCGGATGTTGATTATATTGACGGACTTACACCTGCAATTTCTATAGACCAAAAATCAACAAGTAATAACCCTCGTTCTACAGTTGGAACGGTTACAGAAATATATGATTATTTGAGGCTTTTATACGCGCGCATTGGAACCCCATTTTGTCCAAAGTGTGGAAAACCCATTAAGCCGCAAACAATAGATGAAATTGTGGACAATATATTAACACTTCCTGTAGGTACAAAGGTTCAAGTTTTAGCACCATTAGTAAAAGGTAAGAAAGGTGAATTTGTATCGTTATTTGAAGAGCTTAGACAAGAAGGTTTTGTCAGAGTAAAAGTTGACGGTGAAATCTATAATCTTGATGAGGATGAAATAAAACTTGCCAAAACAAAAGTACATAATATATCAGTAGTTGTTGACCGTGTTGTCATTAAACCTGAGGCAAAATCACGAATTGCTGATTCTGTGCAAATAGCCTTGAAAAGAGCAGATGGTGTTTGTAATATAGATAAGCTTGACGGTGAAGAACTTATATATAGTGAAAAACTTGCCTGTCCTGATTGCGGATTGAGTTTTGAAGAACTGACACCGCGTATTTTTTCATTTAATGCTCCTTATGGTGCTTGTGATAAGTGCGGAGGAATTGGTGTAGATTTCAGAATAGACCCTGACTTAGTTGTTCCGGATAGGGCTAAATCTATTAATGAAGGGGCTATTTACCCTTGGAGTAAATCGGCAACTTCATACTATGATGATGTATTGAAAGCTGTTCAGCAAGCATATAACATAAATTATGATATTCCGTTTAATGACTTACCAATTGAGCATCAAAATATAATATTATATGGTTCTGAAGACAGGATTCCAATGCGAATTAGAGAATTTGGAAGCCACAGATACAGAACTACTCTGCAAAAATTTATAGGCGTAATTCCGTTTTTAATGAAACATTACAATGTTGATAGTGAATACTGGAAAGCCGAGATCGAAAAATATATGGTTACAACACCTTGTGAAAAATGCGGTGGTGCAAGGTTAAAACCGTTTCCGCTTGCAGTAAGAATTAATGGTGTTAATATACACGAGTTTTGTACTATGTCTATTGATAAAGCTCTTGAGTTTGTAACTGATTTATATCTGACACTTACCGATTTCCAGATGAAAATTGGTAAACAAATTCTGGATGAATTAAGAGCAAGGCTTAAATTTTTATGTGATGTGGGTTTGAATTACTTGGATTTGGCACGCACATCAGGAACGTTATCAGGTGGTGAAGCTCAAAGGATACGACTTGCTACACAAATAGGCAGCGGGCTTTCCGGAGTTTTATATGTTCTTGATGAACCTTCAATAGGTCTTCACCAAAGAGATAACGATAGGCTTATAAAAACGCTGTTTAAGTTAAGAAACATGGGAAATTCGTTAATTGTGGTCGAACATGACGAAGAAACAATCAGAAATGCCGATTATATTGTTGATATAGGACAAAAAGCCGGCGTAAAAGGTGGAGATATAATTGCACAAGGCGGTGTTAATGAGATTATCAACTCAGAACAATCGATAACAGGAAAATATTTGTCAGGTGAATTGAATATCCCAATTCCTTCAAAAGTGCGTGAAGGCAATGGTCATTGTCTAAAAATAAGAAATGCTTTTAGGAATAATTTGAAAAATATCAATCTTGATATTCCTCTTGGCAAAATAGTCGTTTTAACCGGTGTTTCAGGGTCAGGTAAATCAACATTGATGCAGGATTTGATTTATGAATATGCAGTTCACAAATTGCGCAAAAATAAACCAAAACCACAAGGTGTAGATGAAATTTCAGGGTTTGAATATCTTGATAAAATTATTGATATTGATCAATCGCCGATAGGAAGAACTCCTCGTTCTAATCCTGCAACGTATACAGATGTATTTACGCCTATAAGAGAGCTCTTTGCGAAAACAAATGAAGCAAAAATGCGCGGATACAAACCCGGCAGATTTAGTTTTAATGTAAAGGGCGGAAGGTGTGAAGCTTGTTCAGGAGATGGTGTACTTAAAATAGAAATGAACTTTTTGTCAGATGTATATGTAAAATGTGATATATGTAAGGGCAAACGTTATAATCATGAAACATTAGAGGTTAAATATAAAGGAAAAACAATATCTGATGTGCTTGATATGAGTGTAAAGGAAGCATATGAATTTTTTGAAAACATTCCGCAAATTGCAAATAAATTAAAAACCCTTAATGATGTAGGCTTGGACTATATTAAACTTGGTCAGAGCGCCACTACTCTATCAGGCGGCGAAGCACAAAGGATAAAGTTGGCTTCTGAGCTAAACAAACGAGCAACCGGAAAAACTCTGTATCTCTTAGATGAGCCGTCAGTAGGGCTTCATTGGTATGATTTGGATAAACTTATTAAAATCATACAACAATTAGCTGACAACGGAAATACAATCCTAATAATTGAACATAACATGGACTTGATAAAAGTTGCCGACTATATAATTGATTTAGGTCCGGAGGGCGGCGATGCGGGCGGACAAATTATTGCAACAGGTACACCAAGAGAGATTTCACAAAATTCTAAATCATATACAGGTCAGTACCTAAAACAATATTTTAAATAAAAGGAATATTTGTATGAAAAGATTGATTTTACTAATTTTATTAAGTTTAACACTAAGTGCATATTCTGCAGAAAATTCTCTTTCGCAGCAGGCAACAGCATTTTATAGCGATAACAATTATAATGAAACAATGAATCTTATCCTGCAAATAAATGAAGAAGAGCGTACTGCGCAAGATTGGCTGATTCTGGGCAATGTACTTGCTGACAAAGGAGAAATTGAAAATGCAGTGTTTATGTATCAAAAGGCAATTTCAAAAGATGCCAAATTCTATAAAGCATATTATAATTTAGCAAATTATTATGTAGAAAAAGGTCAATTTAATCTTGCAGTTAATAATTACAAAAAAGCTTTAAAATTAAAAAATGATAACCCATATATATATTACAATTTGGGATGTACTTATATAAAACTAAATGATTATAAAAAGGCAAAAGTAAATTTTAATAAAGCCATTATGTACAAATCTGATGTTCCGGAATTTCATTACAACTTAGCTTATGTATACAAGGAATTGAAGAACGAAAAATTAGCTAACATATATTTAAATAACTATAATAAGCTAATTGGTAACTATTAAACAATTGTAAATTTATTTTCTCTTGAAAAATGTTCTGTTCTTAATTCATTAATTCTTGTGCGGGCAAACGCGGCATCTTCAGAAAATTGCTTTAAATTAAGGAACTTTTTATAATATCTTACGGCATCTTTATATTTTGCCATTTTATCAAAGCTCATTGCAATTCCTAAATATGCTTTATAATAATCCGGATTTTTCTTTATTAATTGGAAGAATGTTCTTGAAGCTTCCATATAATTTCCCATACCCATAAGCATTGCGGCTTTGTTATAATAAGCTTTTAAGAATTCAGGATTAGTTTCTATAATTTTGTTATATATCATTAAAGACAAATCTTCTTCACCCACAAGTTCATGAGCTATAGCCAGCTGAATTTGGGCTTCAAGATTTTCACGATTAATCATTATAGCTTTGATTAAATATTGTATTGCATTTTCAGGTTGTCCATCCAAAAGGTGGCATACTCCAAGTTCAAAGAAATATTCATCATTGCTGTCATCTATTTTTACAAGTTTTAAAAGAGTATTTATTGCTTTCTTGTATTCTTTTAGATATTTATAAGCAGAAGCTAAGCCAAAATATGCCTGTTTCTCATTTCTGTCAAACATTAATGCCTGAAGATATGTTTGTACAGATTCTTGATACATTTTTGCAAAGCGCAGAGCATCTGCTTTTACGCATAAATTATACGAACGCGAACGATTAGGATGAGTAACGTTGTTTGTTACTTTCTTAACGTCATTGTGTACTTTCGCATTAATTAACATATCTCTCTCCCATTTTATAGCGTACAAAATAGGATATTTTATGTTAACGACCATTAGATTTAAATTTATTAATCAAAGGATTAATATTTAAAATTAATTAACCCAAATGCTAACACATTATAATCCAAAGCAATTTTCTTGCCTGACGTCCAAGTATAATAGCTATTATCGTGAAAAATATATCATAAACAATTTGAATTCCGCTTTGAGAAGCAATCCAGCTTGATACAAGCTCTATAGGTGCGTGACGCAATGTTGAAATAAATAACATGTATAAAATTCCAAGAACGTGAATTGTTAAAACACCAACAAGAGATACAAGCGGAATTCTCAGATAATCAGTTTTCCCTTTCAAGATTGTTCCGGCAAAGAATATAGATGGTAAAAATGCCAAAATGTAGCCAAAACCATATTCAAAAAGATAACTGATTCCGCCTCCAAGAGCAAATATAGGAAAAAACAGTCCCAAAATTATGTATCCGATTACTGCGAGCATACCAAACTTTCTTCCCATAAGAGCAACGATAAAAAATACAACCGGTATTTGCGGAATGTATTCATATTTTTTTATAAAATGCCTAAGAATTTCAGCATTTGATAAATCTTGTGTTAAATATGCAAAGGAATCGAACGGAATGTAAGGATGTTTTAACGTAATTTGGGTAAATGTAGCAACAATGATTAACAAAATACTAAGACACGTTAACACAAGTGTTCCAATTGTAATTCTTATTGGCTCTCCCTTGTATTTAAAACTGTTTAATTGTTTTTCAACTCTTTTGCTCATTTTATTTCAATCAACTCTTCTAATTTTTTGCAATTTTCATTATATAATGATTTAAATTTGTCATAAAAAATATTTTCAGTCCACATTATCAAAGCATCTTCATCATTATCTTGATAATATCCTTTGCGTGTTCCAAGAGATTGGAAACCGTATTTTTCATAAAGTTTGATAGCAGGTTCATTGGATACGCGTACTTCTAAGGTTAAATATTTTATACCGTCTTTGTAACAATCCTCTATTATCTTGTGTATAATAGCTTCTCCAATATGATTTCTTAAATATTCTTTTTTAACAGCAATTGTAGTGATATGTCCTTCGTCTATTATATGCCATGTTCCCGCATATCCAACAAGTTCTCCGTCAGAGGTTTTTGCAGCATAATATTTAGCCAAATTATTTGACATTTCATCATAGAAAGAAGATTTAGACCAATGATGTTTGCCGTAGGCTTCTGCTTCAATTTCAACTACGGATTCTATGTCTTCTTTTGTTAAATTAGTAATATAAATTTCAGAAATTTTCATTACGGGCATATACTTTCCCAATCTATGTCTTCTTCAGTTTCTTCTCCAGGCTCTATAATATGATCTCCGTCTTCCAGCATAATCATTAAAGAAAGTCGAAGCTGTTTTTTATAGTTTTCAAGAGCTTTTTCTCTGGTTTTTGCACAAAAGGCAAAACTCGGAATTTCTTTTATTTCAATATAATGATACGGATTTCCGTTAAAATCAAGGTCTGTACCTTCAATTAAAGTCCAAGGCAGATTCATATAGTAATCCAAGTCTTTTTCATTACTCATCCAGTGACCTCTCTGTTAAAGGTTGTTTTATCATTATACCTTCACCGCCTATTACGTCAGCTTGTTTTCCGTTAATATATAAAAATACAGGCATGCTTGTATTTGCTCTAGCGGTTTTAATAAGCTGATGAACTCTAATATAAGTGCTTTCTGCACCGCCACCGCTTTCAAAGGCGGATGACAAATCTATCAGTACATTGTTTGAACCTTCTCTGATTGATAATATCTTTGTTTCAGAAGGAATTTCAGATGAAAAACCTTTAGATTTTTCCCAATTTGTAGGCCCTTGTATCAGTTCTTTGATTGCATAATTAAAGCAAGATTTTTCTATTTGTGTATCGCATTTTCTGCTTAAGTTGTGTAAATTACCTTTAGAATCAGTAAAGAATATTTTAATTATTTTTATTTTATGTTTTTCTTCGGGCTTTTTAGGCTCATCTATATTCAAATCAGCGGGTTGTTCCGTAATTTCGTTATTATTTGGTCGTTCAAAATGAAAACTGTCTTTATTAAAGAATGCAAAATAAATGTATAAAAAAGATATTAGTATAAGACAAAACAGACCAAGTCTTTGGGAAAAATTCATATTTTAGCCCTCTCCTTTTAAGTATATTTTACCATCAACTTTAATATTGTTGTCAACAATATTAACATTCTCAATATTGCCTTTATATTTGTTTTCATCAAGCATATCCAAAGTAAATTCTAAAGGGTTAAGAAGGTTTATCAAATTTGCAACCTTATCAAGTCCCAAATTGCCGTACACACTATCAAGGTGTACATTTTTTGCTTTAATCTTTCCGTTTACAACTTTAAAATCAGAAGAGGTTACTAAAGACTTGTCTTTAGAAGATTCTACTATTGGGAAATTGTAATCTATTACAATGTAAAGCTTGTTATTAACTATTTTCGTTCTGACTTTTTTTATTACAAATAAAGAACCTGCGATTCTGTTTACCTTTGAAAGAGTTTTGTTATAATCAGATTTTTCGAGGGCTTGGTTTATAGTTTCGTCGGTTAATAATACATCATATGCAAATGTCATATCAGATTTGAACTTCATCGGGTTTTGATTGTAATCAATATAGTTGTAATCAGTTAATGATTTTAGATGTACATATGGGATAATAATACCATCTGAATTAATATTTTCTCCCGTAAGTTCGATGTTTTTAAACACTCCTTTTTTTATGCTTGATGCGGTATAACCTTCAAATTTGACGTCAAATTTAGCACCGGTTTCTTTTTTAAGAGCTGATTTGATGCCTCTTCTTGCAATGCTTTCAGCCAAACATCTTGATAAGGAGAAATGTTTTTTACCTTGCAAATATTCTTTTGAGTATTTATCTGTGGAAGCAAGTACAAAACTTGTAGAAATAAAAACTGTAATTAATAGCGCTAACAGCCTTTTCATTATTTAACCTCCTTTACGCTATTCACCCCTTCGCTAACTCCGCGGTAAAACTCATTAGTTATAAGCTGTGAATATTTTTTCTTTTCATTCAGGGCAACGGTAAGTTTTTCTGAATTGTCAGATGTTTTAACAACCGCAATAATTCCGGACACATCCGAAACCGGCAGTTTTGTGATTTTTGCATCGAATTTTGCATACGGAACATTTTGCCCGTATACATCTATTCTGCCGCGGTTTGTTACTTTTATATCTTGGACTTTTGCTCCTTGATATTTAAATTTTTCTGATAAATTTTTTAATTTTTTATCTATTTCAGGACTGTTGATATCTTCTTGTGTTAATAGTACCTTCTTACCCGAATCAAGGATTACCATCTTCTGTCCTGATGCCTTGTGTTCAGCAATAACAGCCTTATAACCCATGAGGCTCATAGTGTTATCTATTTGAAATTCTTCATTTAATTTAGAAAAATCGCCAATTTTTTTTGCGTTTTCAAAATTATGTCGGGCAATGAAATTCCCTACTGTGTCTTTAGCCATCTCAATATATTTCTGACCGCCAATAGCGTTAAATCCTATTATTGCAAGAACAATGATAAAGGCATTAAATATAATTCTTATTAGTCGAAACATTCCCTTTTCCTCTGCTCTGTAACAACACTATTTTAGCATGAATAATTTTATAAAATAAAAGAAAATTAATACAAGCTAAAAATATATTTATATGGGCAATGTAAATTCTATAAAACGGTTTATATAATAATCTTATGAACGAAGTAAATAAACTATTAAAGGCATTTAATGAAGATATCACTTTAAATATTGATAACTGGACAATAGAGCATCAATTTATATCAGGGATGAAGAAATGGATAGCAAATATTGTTCCCGAAGAACTTTTAACAAGAACTTTAAAACAGGCAATAGAATCGCTTGATACCATGAGCCAAGACGGTATTTTTTATAAAACTTTTCCGGATAATGTTTCATCTCCTGATTATGGTGATAAGTGGGGAGTAACTGCAAATTATATAGAAATAAATAACAGAGCTATAGCAGAAATGGACGGTATAAGTTGTAAAAATGGTTTAATGAGTGCCATAAAACTTTTGCCTGCTATACCCCCAAGTGCAAAGAGCTGGGCAAATTGTATTATCTTGTCCCAAATATTTCCTAACATATATGGTGACGGCTATAATAAACTTCCTGATGAGGAAAATTCTATATATGGAATAAAATTAAATGACGGTTATAGCAAAAATATAATAAATAATGAAATCTTAGAAGAGATATCTCCGAATGAACAATTTAGGGCTTTTAACAGTTTGGCAAATTTTCATGGACTAAAAACAGGTTTCCGAACAGTAATTTCAGCAGACCAGATAAAAGTGGTTCAGCAAGACGGAAGTGATATAACTTTTGATTGGAATAATAATGAGCATTTTGATTTATTTTTGAATACTCACATAGAGCTTATAAATTTAGGTTTTGAGGCGATATTTATAGATTCTGCCAAGCATATCGGAGGATATGACATGGCCAATTATACCGGAGTCGGAGCTTTGCCTAATTATGAACAAATGCAATATATAATTCATGAGATAAGAAGCAGAACAGGTAAAACAAATCTAAGTTTTGTTGGCGAGAAAAGCTCGGGTGATTTTGAACGGTACAAAAACTTAGGACTTTCAACAGGAACCGGTTTTATTGACCCTGACGACTTTCATACAGTCAGAAGTAATGCAATAGAATATAAATATTCTAAAGAATATTCCCCTGGAATAGAGGTTTCTAATGACAATGATACCGGAGGGAGAAGTTATGAAGAAAGGCTTAGAAGAATAAACAATTCTTTATTTGCGTACGAATATCCGAGTGATAAGCTTGCAAGTTTTATGCAAATGGAAGATCTTTTTCCTTTACGATATGATACAAACACTCATCATCTTATGATGTCAAATCCGTCGTATTCAACTGACGGTACTCCTGAAAGTCATTGGAAAAACTTGTTTGCAATGTCTGATGGCAAGGAATACAATAAAAAAGTTGCAGAGTTATTTGTACACAGTCTGAATTTATAAATTACGTTTTATTTTATTATTTTATCTAATTTATATGTATGATTTTTGTGTGTATACCTACATCAAATGTATGATTTTTTATTTTTGCAAATGTTAATATTTGTAAAAATCTTTTATAATGGTAATGGAAAAATTGACTTTTAGTACTATTCCATTAAAAAGAGAGTAAGAAAACGGGTAGATACCTCAACTTTTACAACACTCTTTCAAATCTGTAAGTCAAACATACAGAATGGAAGAAAAGCGTAAAACCTTTCCTTAAAGAAAGGAAAAATTGAATAGGAGACCACTACTATGGGTATGGCAGCTTCTCAGGCAAGATATTTAGCACTTGTCGCAAGAAAATCAAATTGTGAATATGAAGGACAGCAAATTAACCAAGCAAGGTTGAATTTATCCAACCAATCAGCGAATTTGTTTAATCAAATGCTGGGATTAAATGTTCCTATACCTCCAAGTGTAAATGATTTTACGAAGTACCAATATTCGTTTACAGACGGTGTTAATAATGCAGTAATAGACGAATGGAAACAGCTTGCGCAGCCTGATAGCGACGGCTATAACTATGTGGTTGATTATCACTACAATGCAAATGTTTATACCGGCTCTCAAAAGCAAATGAACGATCCGCAAGTACAGTTTAGTGTGCCAGGTGCCGTTATACCTACTGATTATGCGGCTTCAGTCGGTGCAATACAAAGAGCATTATTGGATATAGAAGATAAAACTTCTATTTATGAAACAGCGAAAAATGACTACCTGACTTTGCTCGCAAACTCAAAGAAACTTGCTACATATAAAGATTCAAATACTTTTACTAAAGTAACAAATTATACAGGTGATGCTGAAAATGGTTATACTGTATATTACAACTCTCCGCAAACAGAGACGGTAGATGGTGTAGAATACACGTTGTACACTGATCCTGAAGATGAAGAAACAAAATTTGGCAAAAATGGTGATATATATTATGTAATTAATGGTGAGACCGCAACTCCTGTTGATCCTGAACAATATCCGGATGTTATTGCACGTTTAATACTAAAAGCAGATAAAAAAGATTTCAAATCTTATGCAGCAACAGGAGAATGAGAATTAAAACAACAAATAGCTGACGCAATAGAGGTACTCAAAGGTTGTGATAGTTCAATAGACGGCTCAACAATCTACTATAACGCTGATGACACAGGCAACATAATGCTTGCGGTTCAAAACGATATTACAAATCTTGTAAGCACAGAAGGAACAGGTACTGCGACAATATTACCTACTTATCACGTTAATAAAGACTCAGGAGAAGAAGACAGCTGGATGTCTACAGAGCAAGTTACGGCAAAACTCGCAGAACTACTCAATGCTCAAACTATAGCTAAATCAAATCTTGATTTAGCCGAGCAAACATATAAGCTTATGAATGTTCCTGATTATGTAGGTAACAACCAACTCACTCCGCTTACTAAACTAACAGACGCTCAGCAGTCTGAAATAAAGCAAATTATTGCTGATATGAAAAAACAGGACGTACAAACAAACTTTACAAAGTATTTTAATCCTGATACAGGAGAGTACAATGGCGGTATATATCAGTTTACACTTAATGGTGTCACATATTATACAACGTACGATGATTTAGCAAATTCTGCAATAAACGGAACCGGTATCAATAATATTGATGATCAGCCAAAACTTCCATACTACAGAGCAGACTATGTTTCAACAAGAATAGAAAAAGAAGAAAAAGCTATTTTGGAAACAGATTCAAAGGGCAGATTTGTATCGGTAAGATTGGGTGATGATACTGTTAAATATACGCTTAATGTAGAAACAATAACGGATGATGTTGCATATAATGATGCAATGAACCAATATTATTACGAAAACGCAAGATACGATAAAATGGTTCAGGATATAAACGCTAAAACATCGGTTATTCAAGCTGAAGACAGAACGCTTGAATTAAGATTGAAACAGCTTGATACAGAGCAAAATGCTCTATCAAACGAAATGGAAGCAGTGCAGAAAGTCGTGAAAGAAAACGTTGAAAAATCATTCAAGACATTCAGCAACTAATAACTAAGCAAAAATATATATTACTCCAAGAGGAAAAAAAGATGTCATACAAAAACGATAGTTACTTAGTAATAGCAAACAGATTCGGCTCAGCATCGTCTGACGCTAAAGCAATGCTATATGAAACTTATGATAGATTAAGAGACTTGACTGTTTCAGGATCTGCAAGCTCGGGAACAGGATTTGAAGCAGCAGGCGGCTTTTTATATCAATTAGCAAGCTTATTTGCACCATCTGCATTTATGACCACATTAGGCGGAACAAAAGCTATGAATATACCAGGAACATCATACTGGTCACCATATACAGGCGGTGCAGGCGGAACGACCGGAACATATTCTTCTTTCGGTGTAAATACTCTTGGTAATTATTCCGGATTCCCAAGCGGATACGCTGCAAATTTTGGTAACAGACTGAGTGGTTACACAACAGGCGGAGCCTCAGGAATAGATAATTTACTTGCTGGATTCGGTTCCTCGAGTGGTTCTCCTACAGGTTTTGCCTCGGGAATAGGAAGCATTGCTGATATTGCAAGCACTGCTGCATACGGAATCGGTACGGCTAACGGTTACGGAATAGGCGCACAAAATGTGTTGATGCCGCTTGCCGGTATAATTTCCGGATGGGGTGGTATAATGACTGCTGCTGCACCGTATTTAGGCGAGTTCGGATTACCTGCAGTCGTTATGGGTAACTTGATGCAAGGTACAACCTCTGCAGCTCTGTCTGCTTATCAAGCTGTATCAAGTAATATTGTTGCAAACGCCGATACAATACTTTCTCAAAAAGTTGCAAACATTGAAACCGTAGTAAAAATGCTCGACACTCAAAAAGATGTTGTAATGAAAATGCATAAAGAAGATATTGAAGGCGCAAGCAAAGATATTCAAGATTTAGGACAATAGTTAACTAATTGAGTGCGGGAAAATATTTTAAATACTCAAAAAAGAGAAAATGCAAAACAGAACTTTTATCAGAATAATGTTGGATATATTTTTAAATAACGCTATAGTAAAAACTATAGCGTCATTTGTGGATTTTTTACGTGAACAGAGTTATTATAATAATAGTAAAGAGTTGAATTTTTTTAATAATGCTCCGTTAAATAAGACAACAAAAAATGATTATTCATTCGGACAAATAATCTTAAAATCAAACAGGTGATAAATTGTTAACAAATGTAACAAAAACCATGGAAAATAGGCAATTATCAATGGTTACATGTTTTATAATACATGTAGGCTTAGAATGCATAGGAGAAAATGCTTATGCGTGAAGAACTACAAGATAATATAAAACGGTTAGTGAATTTTTTGAATTTTGCGCGTTCGTTTTTTAAACGAAAAAATCCATTTAAGGCGCTTGCCGTAAGTTTATTATCAAGCCTAAAGGACATGTTAACCATCAGGCAAAAGTTAAAGATGGCAAAGTACAGGGTTAGTTATCACCAACACCAGCTCCACAAAATGGAAAGCTTGATTGCAGAAAGTAACGAACATACATTCCTGAAAGGCAAAAACTTAAACGAAACAAGATAAAGGAATCGATTATGGGATTAATTGCTTCAAGTTTCAGAATGATGTACTTAACAGCGTATAAAATAACGCTTGAGTCAAAAATTCAATGGATTGCTTCTGCAAAAATGGAGCTCGTTGCATCTTCTGACGAAATAATGGCTCTGGGAAATGATTTGGATCCGGAAAATCCGGCTGTAAAACAATTAGAAGCCCGAAGGGATAGGTTAACTATTATAGAAAAGAAACTGGATCTGCAAATGCAAGAGTATTCTAATAGATTAAAAATGGTTGATGCAGAGTTACAATCAGCTCAAGGTGCGGTTGATGCTGCTATTAAGAACTCATTCTCATACAGTTTTCAATAGTTGAATAAATAAGTTAAAAAAATAACGTACAAATTTTGTACGTTATTTTTTTGTAAATATTTGTTTACCAATCTTTGGAGCCATAGATACTATACTTATTTATTTTATCATTATGTGATTTGATAATTTTAATTAATTGATTTTGCTCAAACTTGTTATTTGTTGATGATATAAGTGCCTCGTAATGGATGATTTCTTCTTTTAGTTTTCTGACTTGTCGTTTTATATTTTCCAGCTTTAAAAATATAACTCCTCTGTATCCGCAATTTTCAGGCAGAATGGCAAATGCAGAAGAAGGATAATCTATGCATTCTTGAGGTTTTTTCGGATTTGT
>CADCNZ010000174.1 GCA_902802935.1 uncultured bacterium
TATTTCACCGGATCAAATGATGGCTATAAAAGCTCTTTACGAACCGTTATTACCACTGCCTCCAATCGGATGTCATAAAATTATCGCTGCGCAATTGAAAATGGATGAATGGAGAGTGCATGTAGGTATTAAATTGATACGTGCACAAATGGGCTTAGATAGATGGAATGAAGAGCGTGCAGATAAACCGGCTGACTACTTAGTCTCAAAACATGTAAAGAAGGATGCTGAACCGGAAGAAGCCGTTGTATCTGTTGCCGAACAGGAAGACAAACCAAAACGCGGAAGAAAGCCTAAGAAGAAAGAAGATGAAGAATAACTTTATTTCTGTAGGTAAAATCCTTAATTTCCACGGTGTACATGGTGAAGCAAAACTCGGTTATTCAAAAAATCGAGAGGATTTTGTTGCACAACTAAAAGAAGTTTTTGTTCAGATAGGAAATGAGTACAAGCTTTTAGAAGTTTCTAAAATTAGATTTACTCCTAAATGTGCAATAGTTAAATTTAAGAATATAGATACACTAAATGATATTATTGAGTATAAGAACAAGCTTATTTTTGTCGAAGAATCAACAGCTAGAGAATATTTGCAAGAAGATGAATACTTAATAGACGAGCTTGTAGGGCTTGATGTGTATGACGGTGAGAAAAAAGTAGGTGCTGTAGTAGGTGTTTCAAATAATGGTGCAAGTGACTTGCTTTCTGTAAAAACACTGAGTAAAAATATTTGTTTAGTTCCTTTTGTAAAGGCAATAGTGCTTTCTGTTGATATAAAAAAACGTAAAATTATGATTAATAATCTTGAGGGATTGCTTTCATGAAATTCGATGTTTTAACTTTGTTCCCTGAACTTATAAAATCTCACATGGATTTTAGTATAATGAAACGAGCTTTGGAAGAAGGCATTATTGAGATTGTAACTCATAATCCCCGTGATTATACTTTGGATAAACATAAAAAAGTTGATGATACACCATACGGTGGTGGTGCAGGCATGGTTCTTATGCCTCAGCCCTATGTTGATTGCTATGAAAATGTAAATAAAGAAGCTAATAGTATAACATTGATGATGACTCCCCAAGGAGAGCCTTTTACAGATGCAATTTCTAATGAATTAGCTCAATTTAACCAAATAATAATTCTATGCGGTCATTATGAAGGATTTGACGAAAGAATTCGAGATATAATAAAGCCAAAAGAAATTTCGATTGGGGATTTTGTCTTAACTGGTGGTGAGCTGCCAGCACTTTGTGTAATAGACAGTGTTTCCAGAAAAATAGAAGGTACGCTGGGAAAAATTGAATCAGCACACGATGATAGCTTCTCTGACGGACTTTTGGAATACCCGCAATATACAAAACCCAGAAACTTTAGAGGATTAGAAGTACCTGAAGTTTTATTAAACGGAAATCATAAACATATAAATGAGTTTAGACAGGAACAAAAAAAACTACGTACAAAGAAAAAACGTCCTGATTTATATAAAAAATGGATGGAAAATAATTATTAAATTGACAAAATTTTTTATTACAGTTTTTATATCAAAATATGAATGTCCCAAAAGTTAAATTTTCATATGATTTTGCGCGTGGTTCTATTCTCAAAAGAGAAGAGAAGGCTAAAGCTATAAATGAAAAATTGTTCAATGAAATGATGGAATTGTTTATTGATTGTGATAATCAGCCACTGTATATGATAAATAAAATTTCAAAATCAATAATGCCAGAAAGTATATTTTATAATATTAAACAGGGTAAACAAAAAGATATGAGTGGTGTCGATGGTCGAATCAGAATATATACATTTGTCGATAGTCATAGTGTTTCAAAATATGAAATTGAATTAAAAACGGAGAATAAAGAATTTTCAATAAAAAATTTGCCGACTTTAATGCATGAAATGAAGCATTTATTGGATAATTGCTTAAACCCAAAATATTTAGCCTTACTAAAAAATGTTGCAAAAAAACAGTTTACAGAAACTGTTCTTAAATTGAAAGAAAATTTATATTATAACACGGAAGATTTTGCTTTCCAAGAAGAATCTAAACAACTTGAAAAGATATTAATAAACAAAACCGTTCAATATATAAAAGATTTATCCCCTCAAGATAAAATACAAATTCTCGATTATATAAAGTTGTTATGTCAACAGGAGTTAAGCGCTTATGCTGAAACACTAAAGTATTCACAAAAACTTAATATATTGAAACGAACAAGGTTTAATATTAAGCAATACAATACAATTATTGATAATTTTAAGAAAAAAAATAAAATTTTAGACAAA
>CADCNZ010000175.1 GCA_902802935.1 uncultured bacterium
ACAAGAACAGTTTTCCCGTTTGCAATCAGGTGTGCGGCAAGATTAACGATTGTTTGAGATTTACCGGTTCCTGGAGGTCCAAATACAGAAACTAAACGAGCATTTTCAACATTTTTAACTACGTTTAATTGTGCATCTGAAAGAGATAAAGGTGTTACAGGAAAGAAATTTTCCAATGTTTTTTGCTGTGTATCAGTCGGTTTTGCCTGTGTATACTCTTCATTAATCAAGTTTAAAACGGTTTCTCTATATACTCCGCTTGGTTTTTCTGATATTTGTGTAAGTTCATGCAAAACACCTGCAGTGGCTGACGGTCGTTTAGTTAAAATTATTGCGCATTGTTTTGTGATATTTATTTTTTCAAGTTTGATTGACTGTTTTTTTGCAGCTTCCTCTGCTTCTATAAGTTCGTCTATGTTTTCGGAATCAACTTTTTCATTATAAAAATCTTTTGTAATATTATCTTCTTCGACTTTTATGCCGGAATCTAATGATATATCAATATCAGGTATAATAGATTTTAATGTGGTTAAGAATATATCAAGTTTTTCTTGAGTGATAGGAACAGACGGGACAACATCTAACAATCCTTCAAGTAGTGATTCTGTTTCATCTTCATCATCACTTTTTTTCATTAATGCAGTCAACGCACCGGTATTTAGTGAAATAAATTCATCGGTTAACATGCAATTAATATTTACACCATTTCTTTCCAGATGGCAGGGTGTGTATAAAAGCGGAGTTAAGAATTCATTTTTTCTTCCCGTTTTACTTTTGCCTGTCAAAAACAGATAACCGTATATTAAATATTTATCCTTTTGACTGGTATCTGCCTGAATCATTAACTCTGTTATTTTAGGATCAGAACCGTCAAGTTTTAAATATTCTAATCCTTCTGTGAATAATTTGTCATCTTCGTTTAAAAAAATCCACTTGTTATCTTTATCGGCTTTTAAATTTCTAAAAGTCGAGCTTTTAACTTCTTCTCTGACACAATCATGCAAATATTGACTGAGTTTTTTGATAAAACTGTTATTGAATGCAGAATTGATTGCTCTTGTCGCTTCCTGTAACATATGTTATCTCCCTATGTACTTATAATAAGTAGATTATATCATATTTTTTAGTTATAGGAATAGTCTGATTACTTGATATTTTTGAGATACGCATATTTGCACAAATAAAAATTCCTGTATATCAATTTAAAATTTTACTTCTATTATATGAGTTAACAATAGAGATGTTATGTTAGAATGCATAATGGGAGAAGGTTATTTATGAAAAAAATAATTTTATCTATATTGCTTTTGACTTGCGGTTTTGTATATGCTGAAGAGGGTGTTAAACCTGCTGTTGTGCAAAGTGCCGTGGTCTCCCAAAATATAATGTATGAAAATTGTACAAAGATATACGGTGTTAATCAGGAAAAACTTTTCTACCTTGCTTTAGCTGCGATATCTGCAAATAAATTTAATATTGATGAAATACAAACTGCGAACGGATATATTATATTTACGGCAAACAGAAATAAATATTTATTAACGGTTGCCAGAGTAGATAATGCAAACTCTATAATAAAAATCACACCTTGTAATAATATTTATAATTTCCCTGCGGGCATTCTTACAAACACTTTTAAATATATAGATTTAAATTTAAATGTGGAAATAAAAAGTTAGGGGTTAAAGATGAAAAAATATATAGCATTTTTATTGTTAATATTTTCACTTCTTGGTCTGACAGCTTGTTCGATAAGAAAAGATGCAAGCAGAAAAGACATAACCGTTTGGACATTGCAGATGGGTGATTTTGCTGATTATATGTATAAAATTATACGAACGTATGAGCAAGAACATCCTAATATACAAATAAAATGGGTTGATGTACCGTTTTCTGAAGGTGAAAAAAGAACGCTGGCAGCGGTTATGACTGATAATCCGCCTGATTTGATAAATTTAAATCCTGACTTTTCTGCAATACTTGCGCAAAAAGGTACTCTGGAAGAAATTGAAGAAGAAAATGTATCTGAATTTAATCCGGAAATAATAAAAGCCTTGAAATATAATGAAAAACTATATTCTATACCTTGGTATGCAACCAGCGCAATAACTATTTATAACAAGGATTTATTTGAAAAATCAGGAATAATAAGACTTCCGAAAACATATAAGGAGCTATCGGCAATTGCTGAGAAAATAAAAAATAATACAGGCTCGTATGCTTACCTTCCTACAATAACAGAAAACGATACTATGGTAAAAATACTCAATAAATACGGTGTTTCAGAGGTGTCAGAATATAACTCTCAAGAATCTAAGCAAGTTTTTGAAATGTTCAAAACTATGTATCAAAAGGAGCTTATACCTGCCGAAAGTATTACTTTTTCTCACAGAGAAGCCTTGGAACAATATATGGCAGGGAAAGTGGTGTTCTTCCAAGGAGGGGCAAACTTCCTAAATATGATTAGAGAAAACGCACCTTCTGTATATGAAAGTACAGATATAACTGAGCAAATTAAAGGGCCGGTAGGTCAAAACGACTTTTCTGTAATGAATTTTGTGATACCTAAAAGAGCAAAATATAAAAAAGAAGCTTTGGATTTTTGTTTATATTTAACGAATGCACAAAATCAACTTGAGCTTGCAAGAATGACTAATGTTATTTCAACAAATTCAGATGCTCTTAAAGACAGTTTTTATAATGATTATTCCGATTTGACAGCAAAAGCACGTTCCGTCAGTGCAAAACAGATTAATAAAATTAATCCTCAGCTAAAACAAAGACGGAATCAAAAAGAAATAAATACACAAGTAAATAATGCAGTTCAATCTATTCTTCTCAATAGGGATTCTATTGAAAATGTTTTAAATAAGCTTGTAAATTCGCTTAAAAATATTGATTAATTTTATTCTATACCTTTGTGATAAAATAAAGAGGTACTATCACAGAGTAAAAATTTAAGGAATAAAAAATTATGAAAATGTCAAAATTGTTTGTACAAACATTAAGAGAGTTCCCTTCTGATGCGGAAGTTGTATCTCACAAAATGCTTGTTAGGGCGGGTTATATAAGAAAACTCGCAATGGGAGTATATAATTATTTACCTCTTATGTGGAGAGTTTTAAAAAAAGTCGAAAATATTGTTCGTGAAGAAATGGATAAAGCAGGCGCTCAAGAGCTTTTAATGCCGTTTGTTCAGCCTAAAGAACTTTGGGAAGAATCAGGAAGATGGGGCGCATACGGCGCAGAATTAATGAGACTTAAAGACCGCCACGGACGAGAAATGTGTCTTGGACCTACGCACGAAGAAATTATTACGGCAATTGCACGTGACGGTCTAAAATCATACAAACAATTACCTGTAAATTTATATCAAATTCAATCAAAATTCAGGGATGAAAGAAGACCGCGTTTCGGACTTCTAAGAGGCCGCGAATTTATTATGAAGGATGCATATTCTTTTTCAACATCACAGGAAGAACTGGATAAAGAGTATAAGAATATGTGGGATACATATACAAGAATTTTCAAACGCTGCGGCTTGGATACAAAAGCGGTTCAATCAGATTCCGGTGCTATTGGCGGAAGCGTCAGTCATGAATTTATGGTAATAACGGATACAGATGCAGGAGAAAATGATGTCTTTTATTGTGATTGTGATTATGCTGCAAACTCAAATCACGCTGTATCTAAGCTTGCTCCTGCAAAAACCGTCGGGGATTGGAATAAAGCTGAAATTATAGATACTCCAAACACTCATTCAATAGAAGAATTATGCGATTTTCTAAAAATTCCGTCAACCCTTATTGTAAAATCTTTGTTTTATATCGTTGATAAAAAGCCTGTAATAGCACTAATTAGAGCTGACAGACAAGTCGAAGAAACCAAGTTGATGAATGCTGTATGCGGAACTGATATAAGAATTGCCGCTCCTGCTGAAATTGAAGAGATTATGATACAAAACGGTTTTGACGGTGAAAAAGGTTTTATCGGACCAAAGGGCTTAAATACATACGAAGGAGAAAAAGTTATTTTCGTAGCTGATGAAACTGTTAAAGATATGAAAAATTTTGTTATAGGCACAAATAAAAAAGATGTTCATATGGTTGGAGCAAACTGGGGAACAGATATTGATTTGCCGGAAAAAGTTGTTGACATAAGACTTGCAGAAGAAGGCGATATTTGTCCTATTTGCGGAAAACCATTGAAGGTAACTCGAGGAATCGAAGTCGGTAATATTTTCCAACTTGGAACAAAGTATTCAAAACCGATGAACGCGGTTTATCTTGACCAAAACGGAAAAACCCAGCCGTATATTATGGGTTGTTATGGTATTGGTATTTCAAGAACAGCTGCTGCAGCAGTAGAGGCTCATTATGATGAACATGGAATCAAATGGCCGTTGGCTATAGCGCCATATCATGTAGTTGTTGTACCTGTAAATATTAAGGACGAACTCCAAATGAAGGTTGCCGAAGATATCTATAAAACTCTTATAAAACACGGTGCTGAAGCTGTATTGGATGATAGAGACGAAAGAGCGGGAGTTAAGTTTAAAGATGCAGATTTAATAGGATTCCCATACAGAATAGTGGTTGGAAAATCTATTAATGAAGGACTGGTAGAATTTAAAATAAGAGAAACTGAAGAAACTTCAAACATAACACCTGAGAATGCGGTTGAAGCTGTTATTACTGCAGTACACAATCTGAAAGCTTAAGAATCATTAACAATTTTTATCTTAATAAGATAAAATTTTTATTTAAAATCGAATGTAACACAATACCTATTGTGTTACATCCGAGTGTATTTATACACTCATGATACCATATTTATTTAGGTTTGTGAACCCTTGAAAATATTTACCCCAAACGAAGCAAAAGAAGAAGAGAAAGCACGCGGCTGAATGGATAACCTCTATGCCCTAACGGGCATTTTGATTAAA
>CADCNZ010000176.1 GCA_902802935.1 uncultured bacterium
AAAACGCGATTTCGCAAACAGCACAATCTGTAAAAGAACTTATTGCCGACCACAAGCTGGCATTATCAGGCACTCCAATTGAAAACATATTAGAAGAACTTTGGTCTGTATTTGATTTCTTAATGCCAGGCTTCTTGTTTAATGTTGCTGAGTTCAATTATAGATATGTTACTCCTATTATGGAAAGACAAGATAAGACCATTGAAAAACGTTTAAAATTGCAAATTTTCCCATTCATATTAAGACGTATGAAACGTGATGTTGCAAAAGATTTGCCGGATAAAGTTGAAAACATGGCATATTGTGAACTTACTGACGAGCAAAGAGATTTTTATCTTGATGTTCTTGATAGCACTAAGGAAGAATTGTTTAAGAGCATTGAACTTAACGGACTTGAAAAAAGCAGAATGTCTATATTCTCTGCACTCCTTCGTTTGCGTCAGATATGTTGCCACCCTAAATTATACGATAAAGAACATGTTAAAGGTGTTATCCAATCAGGGAAATTTGAATATCTTAAAAATATGCTTGGTCAGATTTTTGAAGAAAAACACAGAGTTCTTTTATTCAGTCAATTTGTCGACATGCTTGATATAATTAAAGGATGGCTTGACAGAGAAGGAATTCCTTATGAATACTTGACAGGTAAAACAAAAGACAGAGAAGCTGCTGTTAACAACTTTAATAATAATCCTAATATACCGATATTCTTAATTAGCTTAAAAGCCGGCGGTACCGGATTAAACTTAACCGGAGCTGATTACGTTATTCACTATGACCCTTGGTGGAATCCTGCAGTGGAAGATCAGGCTACTGACCGTGCTTATCGTATTGGACAAACAAAGAAAGTATTTGTATATAGACTTATTACAAAAAATACAGTTGAAGAAAAAATTCAGAAAATCAAAGGGCGCAAGCGTGACCTTGTTGACAGTGTTGTGTCAATTGACAGAAATATTACTAAGTCTTTGACAATGGAAGATATTAAAGACATCTTCTCTGTGGACTAGGTGAAATAAATAAGTATAATAATCTGAATCAAATATTCCTTGAATGACAAATTGCAATAGCGATAGCGTCTACAGTGTCGTCTAGTTTTGGCAGTTTATCGGTATGTAGTGAAATTTTAACCATTTGTTCCACTTCTTTTTTTTCTGCCCTGCCATATCCGGTTAATACTTGTTTTACTTCCATTGGAGTATAGCTATATGTTGGTATATTATATTTTTGCAAAACAGTTAAAATCACTCCTCTTGCTTCTGCCACAGGAATAACTGTTTTTTGGTTTTTAAAGAAAAATAAATTTTCAACTGATGCACAATCAGGATTTAATTTTTCGACCAAAGTTGAAAGGTCATTAAATATTTCTAACAGCCTTTCTGAATCACTTAAATCTTTTGTAGTTTGAATAGAACCCGAAGTCAACAGAATCGGCGTTTCACTTTCAACATCTATCAATCCATATCCGACAATTGCCATGCCGGGGTCTATCCCCAAAATTTTCATACTAATATTATAGCATAATGTAAACATTTATTATAAGTATTCGTGACATCTGCATTGTTTTGCGCTACCATTAAACTATACGAAATATAAAGGGGCAAAACATGACAAAAGATATGACCATAGGTATTCCTCGAGGAATGTCATTTTATAACAACTATCCTTTTTGGTACGGCTTTTTTACTGCACTTGGTATAAAAATCGTTTTATCTGATCCTACAACTAAACAAACAATGTCTGAAGGTGCGTCTCTTGTTGTAACTGAGACTTGCCTTCCTATAAAAATATATCTTGGTCATATATTAAATCTTATCAAAAAAGGGGTTGAAAATATTTTTGTTCCATCGCTTCAATCAATAGCACCCAAAATATATAATTGCTCTAAAATTAGAGGTTTGCCTGATTTAGTCAGAAATGTTATAAAAGCTGACATTAATATTATTGAACCCACATTGGATAAATCTGCAAAACACCAAGGATTGTACGAATTCTTGGCTGAATCAGTTAAATATTTTGGCATTACCAATATGGATGAAATTAAAAAAGCTTCTAAACAAGGATGGAGAGTATATAATAACTTTTTAGTAATGATGCGTTCCGGTATGGATTATAAAAAAGCAATGAATTATGCACTCCAAGGCAAAGTATTTATAGAAGAAAAAACAGACAAAAAATCTTCACCGATTAATGTAGCACTAATTTCTCACGGATATAACATGTATGATGAACGTGCTACTATGAAAATTTTTGATAAACTTGAAAATATGGATGTTAAAGTCTTTACTTCGCTAATGCTCACTGATGAACAAATGGATGAAGGCATTGCAGCTATGGGGCAGAAAAAATACTGGGCTAATGAGAATGAAATGATTGGTACTGCAGGGCACTATTTAAAAGATAATAACATTGACGGTATAATTTCAATAAACGCATTCGGATGCGGACCTGATTCTTTGATGGTAGATAGAATTACAAGAAAAGCAAAAGAATTTGGAAAACCAATGCTGGTTCTAACAATTGATGAACAAACCGGAGAAGCCGGTTTTATTACAAGATTGGAAGCATTTGTTGACATGTTATTCCGCAAAAAACGTTCAAAAATTATAGCAAACGCAGAAATAAAAGAATACGATTATGTGCCGCAAACAAATGTTGCAGAAACAGTTTTTATAGAAAGATAGTTTGAATATTTACTTATATTCTAGCTCTCTTTCCATGAAATTCCGTAATTAATATCAACATCCAGAGGAACTCTCAATGGATATACAAATTGCATTGCATTTAAAACAAGCTCTTTTAGTTCTTCCAATTCTTCTTTCGGAAGTTCAAATACAAGTTCATCGTGCACTTGCATAATCATTTTTGACTTCATATTATGAGCTTGTAATTGTTTATCTACTTCAATCATTGCCATCTTTATTAAATCTGCTGCAGTTCCTTGCAACGGTTGGTTTATCGCTGCACGTTGCGCAAATTCTCTTATTTGATAATTTGGGCTTGATAATTCTGCAAAAAGATATCTTTTCCTGCCGAATATTGTTTCTACATACCCGTGCTCATTTACAAAATTAACTTCATTTTGCATATATTCTTTTACTTTTGGGTATGTTTCAAAATATTTATCTATAAACTCTTGGGCTTCAGAATTTGTAATTCCTAAATTTTTTGCAAGTCCATATTTTGATTGACCGTACACTATACCAAAGTTTACAGCTTTTGCTTTTCTACGCATATCCTTGGTTACATCATTTAGTCCTACTCCAAAAACTTTAGCTGCTGTCATTGTATGAACATCTTCCCCTGACGTGAATGCGTTTATTAGATGTTCGTCACCCGACACATGAGCAAGTAGTCTTAATTCAATTTGAGAATAATCTGCACTTAAAATTAATGAATTTTCTTTATCTTGCGCGCAAAATGCAGAGCGTATTTTATTTCCCTCTTCCGTCCTAATTGGTATATTCTGCAGATTTGGGTTTGAAGACGAAAGCCTTCCTGTTACGGTTAATGCTTGGTTGTATGTTGTATGAATTCGACCGTCTTTGTTGTTTATTAATGTCGGTAATGCATCCGTATACGTTGATTTTAACTTAGAAAACTTCCTGTGTTCCAATATATACTCACAGATTTCATATTCTTCAGCAAGTTCTTCCAAAACCTCTGCACTTGTAGAACGAGATTTTTTCTTTTTTGATTTTAATTCCAGCTTATCAAACAAAATTTCTGCCACTTGTTTTGGCGAATTTATATTAAAACTTTCACCTGCCAGTTGGTATATTAAATCTTCAAGTTCTGCCAATTTTTCGGTCATATAATCAGAAAGTTCATTTAAATAATTTACATCTATAGAAACACCATTGTACTCCATTTCAGCCAGCACTTTAGTTAATGGCATTTCCACATTTTGAACAAGCTGTTGTTCTTGAACATCAAGATTTTTAATCCAATATTCATAAAGTTTATAAACAGAATACGCTTCATCAGAAATTTGCATTGCTTCATTATCATTTACCATTACATGGTTTATAAAATCTAAAGATTGCGCTTCTAACGTATGTTTTCTATTAGGATCTTTTACATAACTTGCCAATAAAACATCATAATCTATACCTTCCGGTTTCAAACCATTTTGCCATAATATGTGGTAATCCGATTTGACATCATAACCAATTTTCATAATTTCATTACTTTCAATAATTGGTTTAAGAAATGTTATAAATTCATTTTCAAAATAATAAGTTTTTCCGTTTGATATAGATGCACCTATAATTTTATAATCGTCAGATTTATACCTTACTGCAACTTTAGTTGAATTCCTTATATCTTTAAGTATCCTTTCAACATTATCATTGTTTACAACTTCATAAGTAAAATCAGAATCTTCAATATTTTCTTTTAATGCTTGCGAAAACAAACCCTGCTGAATTCCGCCAATTGCAATCTGTTTAGGTTCTTGTTTGGCAAATATCGCCAAATTATAGTCTTCTGGTTGTTCATCCGAATTAAACGAAGACAATATTTTATCAATATTTTTTATAAATGTATAAAACTGCATTCTTTTTAAGAAATCAGAGACTTTATTAAGACTTGGAAGCGTCACTTTTGCTGTTTTCATATCAAAGTCTACATCAACATTTCTAATTATTGTAGCTAAATCTTTTGAAAGAAGTGCAATTTCTTTTCCGTCACAGATTTTCTGCCTTAGTGATTTCTCAGGAATATTATCACAATCAGCAAGCACGGCCTCTAAGTTTGGATATCTGTTTAAAAGTTTTTGCGCAGTTTTTTCTCCTATTCCCTTTATCCCTGGAATATTGTCAGATGTATCCCCTCTAAGTCCTTTATAGTCTATTACTTGGTTCGGATAAACTCCTAATTTTTCGTAAACTTTGTCCCAGTCATATTCAACTAGCTCACCTTTTGATGGTATTAAAACCTTTACTGAACCCTCTTTATCTATCAATTGAAAGCTATCCTGATCCCCTGTCAGAATCAAAGTATTATTACCTGCTTCTGATGCAATTTTTGATATTGTACCAATTACATCATCAGCTTCGAATCCTTCTTTTGTATATATTGGAATGTCAAAAGCTTGTAATCCTTCACATATAAAACCTAATTGTGTTCGTAAAGAATCCGGCATTGCCTCACGATTTGCTTTATAATCTTCATATTTATCAACCCTGAAAGTATGTCTGCCAACATCAAACGCAACTGCAATAAAATCAGGCTTTATCTTTCCCAGCAAATCAAAAATTGATTTAAAAAAGCCATATACAGCCCAAGTTGGCTGGTTTTCCGCATTTTTCATTCCTGAGCGTTCTAGCGCAAAAAACTGTCTAAACGCAAGCGCGTGACCATCCACTAAAATCAAAGTCTTCTTATCTGACATAAACATACTCCCTTTGTGTAATTATAACATAAAAAACCCCTCAAAAGAGTTGAGAGGTTTTTTAATATATTATAATCATTATCTGCAAAGTGATAATAGCACACCTGCAGCAACAGCAGAACCGATTACACCTGCTACATTAGGTCCCATTGCGTGCATCAATAAGAAGTTTTGAGGGTTAGCCTCTAAACCGACTTTATTAGAAACACGAGCTGCCATCGGAACGGCAGAAACTCCGGCTGAGCCAATAAGCGGGTTGATTTTTGTTTTTGTAAAACAGTTCATCAATTTTGCCATCAAAACACCTGCTGCTGTAGCAAGCGAAAATGCAATTATACCTAACAACAATATTTTCAATGTTTCCAATGTCAAAAATTTATCAGATGAAAGTTTTGAACCTACTGCCAGACCTAAAAATATTGTAATAATATTAATTAGAGCATTTTGCATTGTGTCAGATAGTCTATCTACGACACCACATTCTTTACATAAGTTACCAAATGTCAGCATACCAACTAATGGACAAGCGTCGGGCAGAAGTATTGCACAAAGAATAAGTACAACCAGAGGGAAAGTAATCTTTTCTCTTTTTGATACTTCTCTTAATTGTGTCATCTGAATTTTACGTTCTTCTTCCGTTGTCAATAATTTCATAATAGGAGGTTGTATTACAGGAACCAATGCCATATATGAATATGCAGCAACTGCAATTGCAGGAAGTAAATGTTCTGCAAGTCTTGAAGTAACAAAAATCGAGGTCGGTCCGTCAGCACCGCCAATAATACCTATTGCACCGGCTTCAGCAGGACTAAACCCTAAGCATAACGCAAGGAGTAGTGCACCAAAAATACCAAATTGAGCAGCACCACCCAAAAGCGCGGTTTTAGGATTTGCTATTAACGGGCCAAAGTCGGTCATAGCACCAACACCCATAAATATAATTAATGGGAAAATCCCAATAGCAGGGTCAATACCTACTTTGTATACAAATGCCTGAAAGCTGTGATCACAAGGAAAGTTTGCAATCAAACCTCCAAATGCAATCGGAACCAAAAGCAACGGTTCAAATTGTTTTTTTATACCTAACCACAATAAAAATAAACAGATAACAATCATCATAGGCATTCCGTACATATGAAGGAAATTCTCAACACAACTCAAATCAGGATTTGAAGGTTGAATAAAATTCATAATCCCTGTCGAATTCCAAAGGGAAGTAAGACCGCTTTGTATATCTATACTCATCTAACGTCCTCCCTTATCCTATTACTACCAAACCTTGACTGGTTACAACTTTATCTCCTTGTGATACAAGAATTGAATTAACAGTTCCGGCTTTTGGAGCTTTGATTTCTGTTTCCATTTTCATAGCTTCAACCACAAGAAGTACATCGCCTTCTGAAACGGAGTCGCCTTCGGAAACTTCAATTCTTAAGACATTTCCAGGAAGCCCTGCTTTAATTTCTTCACCTTCGCCTGCGCTTGCTGAAGAACCTTTAGCCTCTATACCTGCCTTAACATCTATATCATAAGCTTTACCGTTTACTGTAGCTTTTTTATCGCCTTCAAGTTTAACAGCATAGTTTTTACCGTTAACTTTAACTGTGTACTCGCCGCTTGCATTTGCTTGTGCAGAAGCTTTTTGAGCGTCAGCATTAACTTTATTAACTGATACTTGACCTTTACCAAGCAAGAAATCAATACCCTTATCTACATTACCGTCTTTGCAGGCAGCTGCAATAAAGATATTTTCTTCTGTGGTTGGAAGACCTGCTGCTTCAAGACGCTTTTTAGCAGCCTCAACACCTTTTTCAGGGTCTTTTTCGTTTATATCAACAACTTTTTCTGTTGTAGGTTGAAGACCTGTTTTTTCTTCAGCCCATTTAACAAGCTCAGGATCAGGCTCGCAAGGAGTTTTACCAAAGTAACCCAAAAGCATTTTAGCATATCCTGGGTTTGCTTGTTCCCAAGGATTAGGAGTAATGGCATTTAAGAAAGATTGTTGAGCATAGAATTGAGAAACAGGAGTTACTGATGTTGCAAAACCGCCTCTTTCAACAACTTCCTTCATATTAGCAATAAGTTTCGGGAACTTATCTAACATACCCATATCTTTAAGCTGGTTAACCGTTGTAGCAGTAGCACCACCAGGAAGAGGAGCTTGAATAAGAATCGGGTTAACTGCCAAAGAAATCGGAGAAATAGGATAATCCTTCATACATTCTTTGAAGATTTCTTCTGTTTCCATAATTTTCTTAATATCTAAACCTAATTCATATTCTGTGCCTTTAAGAGCGTGCCACATAGAAATAATATCAGGTTGACCTGTTCCGCCTGAAACAGGTTTCATTGCTAAATCGATTCCGTCAGCACCACCTTCAAGAGCAGCTAAATATGCAGCCAATCCAGTACCTGCAGTTTCGTGAGAGTGGAATCTGATATGAGCATCAGGTCCTAAGATTTCTCTCGTTCTTCTAACTGTTTCATAAACTTTTCTTGGGTTAGATGTACCTGATGCATCTTTAAATGCCAAACTGTCAAAAGGCAATCCTGAATCAAGAATATTTCTCAAAACCTTTTCATAAAAAGCAACATCGTGAGCACCTTCACAGCCGTAAGGAAGCTCCATCATAGTGATTGTTACTTCGTGTTTTAAACCATATTTTTTAATTGAATTTGCTGAATCAATCAAGTTATTAACATCATT
>CADCNZ010000177.1 GCA_902802935.1 uncultured bacterium
AGTTTAGGGCTTTAAGTATTTTAGAGCGGATATGATTTTATAAAGATACATCAATTCACTATCAGAGGCATTATTTATAGAATTGTTAAGTAAGGTAATTAATTCTTCTCTATTTTTTATATGTCCGAAGTCAAATAACTCTTTTTCTTCAACTTCAAGAGCATTTGCAAGTTTTTCAAGCGTTTCAGCCGTCATAAACCTTTTACCGCATTCAATATTACTTAAATTGGGTTTATCCATATCAATTTTTTCAGCCAGAACCTCTTGCGTTAAGTTCTTACTTTTCCGTATTTCTTGTATTCTTGCCCCTAATTTTTGTTTTAATGACTTCATCATAACCCCTCCTTTATATGATATATTTGAGGGTTATAAAAAAGAACTTGCTTTACTACTATCAAAATTTGCCTTTGGTAGTAATTTCTGCTACCATAAATTTGTAAAAATAATATTTATTACTACTTTTATATAAAAAAGTTAGCAATAAACAATTATAGGAGTTTTTATGAAAAAAAATGTTTTAACAATTTTATTATTGTTATGTAGCACTTGTGTTTACGCCTCACCATTAGATGTAGTAACAGGTGTAGGTGCAGTTAATAGTGTTGTTACGGGTGCGGTAATGACAAAAACAATGTCTGATAATTCCAAAAAACTTAATGACGCATTTGTAAGAAACATTGATGCACAAACAGAAAATATAAAAAAGGGCGGAGGGCTACAAATTGTTAGGCAACCAGACGGAAGTGCAAAAGTATATCAAAATGGGGTAGAAGTAAAAACAAATGCAGACCCTAATTCCCCAGAATATCAAATGGGTTTGAAAATGGCAGAAAAATTTGTTAATTATGTTGAAAGAAAAGACGCAGAGGCAAAATTAAAAGAGATTAAAGCCGTTGCAAAAATAGAAAATGATACCGAAACGCTTGAAATAATCAAGAAATACAAAAAAGCAGGTGCAGTAGTAACATTAAAAAAATTAGAAGAACAGAAATTAAATCAACCACAGGAGGCAAATTAGTTGGGTAAAGCTAAAAACATAGTTATTTCAGGTTTGTACTCTGACAAAAAATTTGTTATAAAATCATTTATTCGCACTAGAGATAAACAGTTCAAGAGATTAAAATATTTGGCGATACAAACAGATTTTACAGATTTCGTAATAATTAATGAACAAAATATAAAAAGTATAGAAATCATTAATCAAGAAGGGGTGCAAACTGATACAGGAAGTAGTATTGTGAGAGGTATTGCTGGTGGTTTATTATTAGGCAGTGCTGGTCTTATTGCTGGTGCAGGCATGGGCAAACAAAATTCAATTAATATATTACAAATCAACTGGCAAAATGAACAAAAAAGCCTAATAGAAGTTGATTATAATATTTTGTCTATACTTAATACTATTTGTTGGAATATTCAAAATGGTATTGAAGGCGATAAACTTACAAAAGAGGAAATACAAGAACAAAAAAAGCAGGGGAACATACAAACAAAAGGCTGTTTTATAACTTGTGTAAAAATCTTTGTAGCAATTATGATTGTATCATTGTCGGCTTTTTGTCCGTATTTATGGTTATTTGTTGCAATTTGGATTATATACAAATTAGTTAATAAAAAAAATAAGGAGGGAAAATAATTATGAAAAGGATTTTATGTTTATTAGGTGTATTGGGCATTGTATCAAGTCCTGTTATGGCAAAAGGTATTGCAGGTATAACAACTTTTCCATATAAAGAATACACACAAGATGTACAATTAAATAAAATAGCAACAGATACATTAAAAAATGACATTGTAACTATTGAAAAAAATAAATATCAATTTAACTATATACCAAAATTGGGATATGGCTATGAGTATCGTATATCAAATAATACAGGTAAAGACATTGTTTTAAAAGGCATAAAAGCCGTTGATTTTTATAATGAGGATATCTCAGACGAAAGCAATAAACCTTTAAAAAACATGTTTAAATCATCAATTAAAACAGGAAAAGTGTGGATACCTTTTTACGGTCTTTACTATGGTTATAAATGTGATATGGAAAAGAATGATTTTATTCTTAATTTTCCGCAAAACAAAGTTATTAAAGCAGGTGAAAGCCTAAAAGTGTTAGCAAGTGCAACTAAAGAACATGAAAATCCTGTTGCAGAGTTTATTTTTATAGTTGATGATGTTGAAAACACAATTTCATTCTAATGGGGTTTATTTGGGACATTTGAATTGTAATTAATTAGCCTGTGTTAGCCGACACGTTGGGGTTATATCGATTTTTTACGAATTGAC
>CADCNZ010000178.1 GCA_902802935.1 uncultured bacterium
ATGTCCAACACCATGACCGCCGTAGTTTCTTACAATCCCCAAGTTATATGATTTTGCTACATCCTCGACTGCACCTGATATATCATCCAGGACATTACCTGCTCTCATTTTTGAAATACCAGCATATAGCGCTTCTTCTGTCGCTTTCATAAGCATTTGTTTTTCTTCTGATATTTTCCCCACAGCATATGACCACGCGCTATCTCCTACCATGCCGCCGTATGTAGCACCAACATCTATTGCAATTATATCGCCTTCTTTTAGAATTTCATTTTTGTTAGGAATACCATGTACAACCTTTTCATTTATAGAAGTGCATATACATGCAGGGAATCCGTTATAACCAAGAAAGGTCGGTTGAGCTTTATTTTCTTTTATAACCTGCATAGCAATTGAATCGAGTTCCAGTGTGGAGATTCCTGGTTCTACAACTTCACGCATTTTTTTATGGACAAGAGCAACAATGTGTCCTGCGTGCCTCATTCTTTTAATTTCATCTCTTGATTTTCTGTTAATCATAAAAAACCTCTTTTTATAATATTCTTATTACAACTATTTTAGGACTAATAAAAGAGGTTTTCAAGAGAAGTTTATAGCTACAAAATGAATTATTCTTATTAGTATATTAAAGACACTAACATAAACCTCTTGACAGTAAATATTGATTTGGTACTATAAGAAATGTCGGTCGGGCCCCCATCGTCTAGAGGCCTAGGACAACACCCTTTCACGGTGTAGACAGCAATTCGAATTTGCTTGGGGGTACCATATAAAAAAGAACACCTAAAAGGTGTTTTTTTTTATATATAAGGACACAAAAATTTTTAAATAAAATACGTTACTATAACTAAATTGTGTACAATTCATCTAATTATGTGTTATAATAAGCTGGTTAAAAGTCTTAAAGAGGGGTTTGTTATGAGTATTGCAAAATATATTTTTCCACTAATTGATGGTTTGATTATTGCATTTATGACCATTATAATTTTTGGAAGCCACATTAGTTTTTCCTATAAAACATTTTTGGGCATGATTATAATAATATCAGCAACAATATTAATGACGTTGTTATTCAAAAAATTCTACTCAACTGAAAAATTTTGTTTGAAAGATTTATATAAGCTTTTTGAAGGACTTGCAATCGCTGCAGCATTGTTATCTCTTATTGCTTGTTTAATGAATTTTTCACCCTTGACATATTTTTTATTAACTGCTGAAATAATCGGTATATTCATAGGAATAGCAGCTATAAGAATTGGATATATTATTGGCTCAAAGTTATTTAAAAGGACAAAAAATGTATTAATTGTCGGAGCCGGACAAGGTGGCAAATTAATTGCCGAAGAAATACAACAACGACCTGAATTAGGTTTAAATGTTGTAGGGTTTTTAGATGACAATATGAACAGCATAGAAGATGAAGATTCTACAATACCTATATTAGGACTTACATGTGATTCAGAAGCCGTAATAAAAGATAACAATGTAAAAATAGTAATAATTGCAGTCAAATCGCGCATGGATTCTGACATACTTACAGATATTATAAAAGGAGTTCCTCTGGGAGTAAAAGTATGGAGAATGCCGAAATTTTATGAAAAAATTACCAGAAAATATCTTGTATCAAAAATGACAGTAAACTGGTTATTCTACTCTGGTGTTAGAAAACAAGCTTTACTATACTCCTACTTAAAACGATTTTGTGATATAGCAGCTTCTATTGCTATTATGTTAATAACATTACCTATATCTTTGATTGCAGCCATAGGAATTAAACTTTCTGATTGGGGACCTGTATTTTTTACTCAAATGAGAATAGGCAAGTACGGAAAACCGTTCAAAATGATTAAATTTCGTTCTATGTACCAAGATGAAGTGGAAGATAATTTTGACGATGATTTGAATGAAATTGAAGAAAATGACAAAAGGATCATGCCTTTCTGTAAAATTTTAAGAAAATTTCATATTGACGAACTACCGCAAATGCTTAACGTATTAAAAGGTGACATGAGTATTGTAGGTCCAAGAATGGTTAGGGAAGAAGTCTATTATGAAAACAAAGATAGAATTCCATACTGGGAATGCAGGAATTGGGTCCACCCTGGATGGTGCGGTTGGCAACAAGTCAATGTCAATGAGCCTTCTGCTGAAGAACGACTTCAATATGATTTGTATTATATTAAACACAGAAACCTTATTTGGGAAATGGCTATTTTTGTAAGATACATAATTAAACTTATTACCGGTCAAGGCAGAACAAAATAATTAAAATAATAAATAGTTATTTTCTGTGTTAGTAACATAAGTTTTTTTAAATTCTTTTGGAATTTCTACGTAAATAAATTCTGTTTTACGTTTTAACCCGCTTAAGCCGATAACTGAGTCGTGTTTAAAAAAGTTCATAATAAATTGCATAAACATATCCTTTCTATGGTATAATGACAATTGTTATTTAAGGATAATAAATAAAAAATCAAGTAAAGGAGATATATTATGGAAAAAGTTACAAAAGACATGGGAATTTTGGATATTGTTCAGGCTCATCCTGAATCAGTGGCTATATTCCAAAAATATGGAATGGGCTGCTTAGGCTGCGCAGCTGCCAGATTTGAAAATCTTGAAGCAGGTGCAAAAGTTCATGGTTTTGATGCTGACGCTATGGTTGCAGAAATCAATGAATTAATCGGAGCATAGGAGTAAATATACAGAAAGTAAGGAGAGAGTAAATGCCTCTTTGGGAATTTTTGGTAATTTGCGGTATTGGGTTTATTATTCTTGAACTCTTTACTCCAAGCATGTTTTTTTTAAACTTTGCTTTAGCGGCTTTTTTAACCGCCATTGCGTCATTGCTTATATATAAAACATTGACTCTTGTAATAATATTTTTCATACTTTCATTCTTATCCTTTGTATTTTTACGTCCTATAATTTTGAAAAAATACTCCAAAGAAACAGAAACAGGAGTTAACGATAAATACATAGGAAAAATCGCAAAAGTTTTAGAAGAAGTATCTGAAAATAGTGGTGCAATTTCAATTTACGATGAGCGTTGGAATGCCAGAACAACCGGTGATATAATTCCGGCCGGAGAAGACGTTAAAATTATACGCAACGATAGTTTAATTATGTTTGTAGAGAAATTATAATACTTAAATAGGAGAGTTTTATGTTTTTATCATTTGTTTTAATTGCTTTGGCATTTTTATTTATCGCAAAAGGTGTGGTTATTGTACAACAGGCTGAAGTTGTAGTTATTGAAAGATTGGGTAAATTTGACAGAGTTTTGCAATCAGGATTTAATTTTATAATTCCTGTAATTGAAGCACCGCGTGCAATAGATTGGAAAACTACAAAAAAAGGTTTTGACGGGACATCCTATGCTTATATAGAAAAGAAAACCAGAATAGACCTTCGTGAAGCTGTATATGACTTCCCCAGACAAAATGTAATCACAAAAGACAACGTTTCTATTAGTATTAACGCTCTTTTGTATTTCCAAATTATGGATCCAAAATCTGCAGTATACGAAATTCAGAACTTGCCGGAAGCAATTGAAAAACTTACGCAAACAAACCTTAGAAACCTTGTTGGTCAGCTTGATTTGGATGAAAGTTTGGTTTCCAGAGATAAAATTAACCAAGAACTTAGAGCAATATTGGATGAAGCTACGAACAAATGGGGTGTAAAGGTTAATCGCGTAGAGCTTCAAGATATTATACCTCCAAATGATATTCAAACAGCTATGGAAAAACAAATGAAGGCTGAACGTGACAGACGTGCTGCAATTCTTGAAGCGGAAGGACTTAAAAAGTCTGCTGTATTAAAAGCTGAGGGTGAAAAAGAAGCAGCTATAAACAGAGCTGAAGGAGAAAAACAAGCCAATATATTAAGAGCCGAAGGTATTGCTCAAGCAAGAATCCTTGAAGCAGATGGTGAAAAAGAAGCTATTAACAGAATTATAAACGCACTTGCAGACAAAGGGCAACCTGACAAATACCTTATTGCAATGAAATACCTTGAAACAATGAAAGCAATTACAAGCGGAAAAGACAACAAGGTAGTTTACATGCCGTATGAGGCAACAGGAATATTAAGTTCTGTGGATGGCATAAAGCAAATGTTTGACAAAAAATAAAATATTTCAATTTGCATAAAAACAGATGGTTGAATAGAATTTCAACCATCTGTTTTTTATGTAATATCTTTACAAAATATTTAATTTTATGGTAACATTGAGCTATAGATTAGGAATATGAAAGGAGATTTACATGTCCAAACTTAAAGTGCTTTTATTAACATTGGCATTGTTGTCCTCAACAGTTGCTTTTGCATACTATAATTTTATAGGAGAAGTTCCTCTTCCGGGGAAAACTCAAGCATCTCCGCAACTTCAACAAGACACAATCTTTTCAGTAGGTGCTTATGGATTAAGAATCGCAACAAAAGATTGTTTTACAGTTGCAATAACTAATACAGAAGTTTCTAAGCCTAAAAAAGACAATAAATGGGAAGAAATTTGGACACTTAAAGTTTGTGAAAGAGAAGGCAGATTGCCTATTCAATTCACAGAGAATGCTGACGGAACAGGTTCTTTTGCTCTTGATTATATGAATATCAAGTGGAGAACAGTAGGTAAAAAATAAAAAACAAATATAGATAAAACCGCAGCTTTTGCAAGCTGCGGTTTTATTTTGTGTTAAAATAGAGTTCATAAGGAGAAGCATTGTGGATATAAAATTTGGCACTGATGGTTGGAGAGCAACTCTGGACGGAGATTTTAATGAAAAAAATGTAAGACGGGTTACCTTAGCAATCGGGAAATATATTAAGGATAATTTTGGCATAGAAAAACCTATTCTTATTGGGTATGACCCACGGAAAATGGCGGATAGTTATTCTGAATTATGTGCAAATATCCTCAAGGAAAAGGGATTTAAAGTTTTTTACTCAAATAGAATTGTACCTACACCGGTTCTGGCTTATAATGCAAAGTTAAGAAATGCTTGTGCAATAATGTTTACAGCATCACATAATCCGCCTGAATATTTAGGGATGAAATTTATACCTGACTATGCAGGACCTGCTACCAGCGAAATCACAGATGCTATTCTTAAAAATCTTGATATAGAATACGACTCAAAAGAGGGAGGATGTTTTCACAAAATAGATTTTGGGACTAAATATTATGAGCATCTTTCAAAAATTATTAACTATGATATCATTAAGACTCTAGATAAAAATATAATATTTGATGGTTTATATTCTGCATCAATAGGCTATTTTGACAAGATTTTGCAGAATAACGGAATAAAATTTCAAACAATACACCTATACCATGATTACGAATTTGGGGGAGGAATGCCGGATCCAAAACCAAGGTTTCTAAAAGATTTAATAACAAAAGTCAAGAATACGCAGAATTCAATAGGATGTGCTAATGACGGTGATGCCGACAGATTCGGAATTATAAACGAAAACGGTGAATATGTATCTCCAAATGAAATTATAGCTATTTTATTAAAACACTTAATATCTAAAGGTTATAAAGGTGCCATTGTTAAAACAGTCGGTTCAAGCATACTTATAGATATTATTGCTGAAAAAATGGG
>CADCNZ010000179.1 GCA_902802935.1 uncultured bacterium
ATCTCTTTCTTTTCATTTTTTGTTTCAGAACCTTTGTTATATTTTTTTGGAAGCTCTATCCCGTATTTTTCTGCAAGTTCGATGATTACATCTTTATATTCACGATTCTGAATTTTCACTAAAAAATTTAATGCATCACCGCCTGCACCACAGGAAAAACATTTATATATACCCTTTGAAGGACTCACAGACATTGACGGTTTTTTATCATTATGAAAAGGGCAAAGTCCCCAATAATTTGCACCACTCTTTTTGAGTACTACATATTGAGAAACGACCTCTACTATATCCAATCTGTCTTTTATTAGCGAAATAAGTTCTTCAAATGTGTTTGCCGCAACCATAACGATATTTTATCACCAATATTTTATTTCATCACTATTTTTTTGAAATATAATTTATTATACCCTTTGCAATCCCTGCCGCAGCTTCTTTTGCGAATGTCGGTTTTGTGTATAATACAGAATCCAGAGGATTTGTCATATAAGCGGCTTCAACCAAAACTGCCACGTATTCTGATGGTCTTATAACCGCAAAGCTTGCCCCTTTAACACCGTCTTTTCTTGTTCCTATTTGGGATGATAAAGAACGTTCAATACTTTTTGCAAGCATTTCTGAGTTTTTGTTAAAATAAAAAACACTTGTTCCTCTGTTTTTGTGTACATTCATTTTCACATTTCCTATTGAATTCAAATGTACACTTACAAAGATATCAGCACCATTCTCTTTTGCTATATTAACCCTATCGTTTAATGACAAATTGCAATCACATTCTCTTGTCATAACAACATTTGCACCTGCATTAGATAGTATAGATGCTAACTCTTGTGCTATTTTAAGATTTATTGTTTTTTCCTCATCCCCAAGACACCCTATTGCTCCGAGTTCTTCTCCTCCGTGACCGGCATCAATAACAATTGTACAGTCTTTTATGTTGTCCGGCAGTTGTCTGACTTTAAATGTGTATTCACCATTATCATTCAACATGACTGAATACATGTATTTTTCCTGTTTTGGGATGTTTAAATTATATACAGATTCTGCGGAATACTCCGGATTATATACCCTGAATATTATTTCTTTATCTGTATCTTCTACAGTATAAGGCAATTTTTTTGTAAAGCTTATTGTCTGCACTGAAGCATTTTTAAAACTTTTCGTATTCATGTTTAAAAATTTAGCGGGTTCTGTGATTTCCGAATCATCAAAAGTTACATCTTTTTTCGCAATCCAAGCCGTTTTGTTCTTTGATAAAAAAACTCTGTAAAAATCACCTTTTGAGCCATCTAATAACAAATGCGTACCTGCAAAAAGATGTCCTATTCTATTTAAACCAGCATCTACAGGAGTTTTTCTTAATGGTGTATTATCAAAATTTACAAGCGCTCTTTTGGTATCAAATTCTTCAATCGGAAATTCTTTATTTAGTACCGTATTTTTATAAACTTTGTATATTTTTGTACAATAATTTGAGCGTACCATTATCCTGTTTTCACCGTCTTTAAGTTTTACGGAATGTGCAAATGCACCATTAGGAGCAATATATACGCCTTCGTCATTTATCGTCACAGATTCTGAGCCTAATGCTTTGCCTACAAAAAAAGCATAATCTGAATTTACTATACTTTTTTTGTCTGCCGGTAAAATTAATTCATAAGAATTTGCCTGTAAGGCAAATATAAGTGATAGTATAAAAACAATTAGCCCTTTTCTCATAACAGGATTCTAATATAAAAATCCAAACAATACAACAAAATGAATATTTTGTTGTATTTATACTTAAACAAAATGATCTCCACTTTCTTTGACCGCAAAGAAAGTGGAGAAAGAAACTCTCGGGGCTGTAACTCCATTCACTAAACAATTGTACAGCTCAGCCTCATCGAGTGAACTCGGAACTTTCGGGGTAAATTCTATAGTAAAAGTAAAAATATATAGACTAAATTAACCTGAGAATTTACAACCCGCCTGTTCCTCAGACAGTACTCTCTTTGCTGACGCTTCGCCTACATTGTTTGCTCATTACGTTGAGCCCCGAACCCCAAGCATTACGCAGCGAATAATCAATGTTAGTAAGACGACAACAAAACGGCTTCTGTTTGAGGGACAGGCGGGCAGTAAATGTTTATTGAAACAATGTTATATTTTTTTTACTTTCCATAGTACATTTACGCCTGAATGTCCTGAGTTAAGCCGTTTAGGTCGAACTATACAATTGATTAATGAGCGTAGTACAAGCTTGGGCAGTTTCTTTGGTGACTTTCTTTAATGATAAAGAAAGTCACAGAGTATATATAAATTTATAAACAACAAAATATTCATTTTGTTGTATACTGGTTGTATGAGTGAAAATTATATACCTTTATATAGAAAGTATCGTCCTCAAAGTCTTGATATGCTTGTCGGTCAAGAACATGTTAAAAAAACACTTACAAGCGCTATTGAGCTTGGGAAAATTGCGCATGCGTACTTGTTTACAGGTCCGAGAGGCACCGGAAAAACTTCTACTGCAAGAATTCTTGCAAAATCTCTCAACTGCATTAATGGTCCAACCGTTCATCCTTGCGGAGAATGCGAAAGCTGCAAAGATATAACAAATTCTGTTCCTATTGATGTTATAGAAATAGACGCAGCCAGCAACAGAAAAGTTGAAGATACACAAGCTATACTGGAAAAAATTCAATATGTTCCTGTGCATGGAAGATACAAAATATATATTATTGATGAAGTCCATATGTTAACGAACCATGCTTTTAATGCTCTGTTAAAAACATTGGAAGAACCTCCTGAAAATGTAATATTTATACTTGCAACAACAGAAGTACATAAAGTTTTAGATACAATAAAAAGTCGTTGTCAAAGATTTGACTTTAGAAGAATTACAACAGAAGACATCGTTAAACACTTAAGATACATTTCTGATCAGGAAAATATTAATATTTCAGATGATGCCCTGTTCACAATCGCGAAGAATTCTGCCGGCGGAATGCGAGACAGCATTTCTTTATTAGATCAAATAAGCCTTTTGGGAGTAACAAAACAGGTTTCCTCTGAAGATGTAAATGCCGTTTTAGGTAGAATTTCTTTTGATGTCTTATATGAGCTTTCAGAAAAAATTATTTCTTCTGCATCAAATGACGCTATACAAATCTTGAATAATATATATAATTCAGGAAATGAACCGTTACAAATTTTAACTAATTTATCCGAATATTTTAAAAATCTTTTAATAGTTAAAAATTGCAATAAGGAATTACTCGCAGAATTAACCGGCTTAAACACAGTTCAAATTGAACAATTAAACAAACAAAAAGAGTTGTTAGAAACTCAGCAGATAGTATTTTTGCTTGAAAAAATAACATATTATACCAAAGAAGTTAAATTAGCATCTAATCAATACTTATGGTTAGAAGTTGGTATAATTGATTTATCAAACATGACCGAAAACAGTAAACTTATTGATTTACAAAACAGAATCAAAGCTCTTGAAAACGGTGCACCACAAATTCAAATAAAACCTCAATCCGTTACAAGACCAACTTCTGTTGCTCCTGCCAAAGAAGAACAAAAAGAAGAACCAAAAATTTATTATCAAGTTTCTGAAACAAAAGAAACGGAAAGCGTAACCCAAAAATCGATTCCGCAGGAACCTAAAATTAATAACAACTCAGGAGACACACAAAATTTATGGCAAAATCTTGTGTCAAATATTAAGAGCCCCGCAACAAAAGCCCTTCTACATCTTGCAACACCGGTAAAAATTGCTCCTGATGAAGTTATTATTACATTCAAAAACGAAAAACTTGTTGATCAAATTTCTGCTAACAATAAAAAAGATTTGCTTGTTCAAGCGGCAAATACTATGTTTAACCAATCTTCCACAAAAATTACAATTCGTCTTCCTCAAGCCGGAGATGAAGCGTTAGCATCAAAAGTTTCAGCACAAAAAATTGCTGATATTGAGAAAGAAGCCGGTATAACTGAAGAAAAAAAAACTACAGAAATAATTAACAATACAAAACCGGTAGCCGAAAACAAAGACAGAATGGAATCTGATCAAGAAAAAATGGTACTCGAATTATTTGATGGCAAATATATAGATTAAATTACTGCTCATTTTTAGGATTTCGATTATTGTTTAAATAATCCTTAACATTAGGTTTTAATGAAATATTTTGAAGCATAATATTATACCTTTTCAAATCCCCTATGTTAGAAGCTTCCTCAAGAAGATCGCGCTTGGTTTGAATTTGCATATGCTCTTGAGTAGAAGACTCTTTATTATTCTTAGCATCAATTTTTCTTATAACAGAATCAATATCCGATGCCGTTGATAAACCATATTTAGAAGCAATTTGTTTAACGGAGGCTCCTGCTTGCAGCCTGTAAAGCCAATATATTGAATATTTATCGTTGTTAGAAAGCGATGAAACTCCGTATTGGTGAGGTGTGTACATAATATCTGATTTATATGGACTATGATTCAGCCCTAAAGCATGTCCCACTTCGTGCAGAATTGTATGATAAACTTCTATATCATTATCATACTGTTGATGAATCCTACCGTCTGTAAGCCCTATTGAAACTTCTGCTCCCGCTAAACGTCCCATTGAATCCCAGTTAAAATAGCAATGTCCCAATGCCTGTCTATCAACTCGCTTCCAATCTACATTTATAAGAGAGTCATAAAGATTACTTGTAATTTTGAAATGCAATTTGCCGCCGGAAGCTGATGACCAAACAGAAAATGCATCCATAACCATTTTCCTAAACTTATGATCCTCTCCTTGTTTGGAATAAAATTTCATAGGCGCTATATACACTGTTAAAGTATTAACAGGCCACCTCATAATATTCCCGTTTTTGACACTGCCGTTTAGATATGTGTATCTTTGCATAATAATATATTTACACGATTTTCTTATTTGTGCAATAATAAAGGGTATAAAATAACTACAAAAGGAAGGAATATAAATATGTCAGAAGTTAGAGTTAGAATTGCACCGTCTCCAAGCGGAAACCTGCATATCGGAACAGCCAGAACGGCTTTATTTAATTATTTATTTGCTAAAAAAAATAACGGTAAATTTGTATTAAGAATTGAAGATACAGATGCTGAAAGAACATCCCAAGAATACGTGGATAATATTTTTGACAGCTTAAAAGCTTTAGGCCTAAATTGGGATGAAGGTCCTGATGTAGGTGGGAATTATGGACCTTATACTCAGTCACAACGTTTCGATATTTATCCGAAATATGTTCAACAACTTTTGGACAGCGGTTTTGCATATGAATGTTTCTGTACACCGGAAGAACTTGAAGCCGAGAAAGAAGAAGCTACCGCTCAAAAACGCGCTTATGTATATTCTAAAAAATGTGAAAACTTAACAGAAGAAGAAAAAGCAAAACTCAGAGCAGAAGGAAGAAAGCCTGCTATAAGATTCAATATTGCAAAAGCTCAAAAAGCATTCCATGACTCATCAATTCTTGAATTTGATGATTTAGTAAAAGGAAAGCTTCACGTTGATACTAATTTAATCGGCGATTTCGTTATTATGAAATCAAATGGAGCTCCTACATATAATTTTGCGGTTGTAATTGATGATGCTTTAATGAAAATTTCGCATGTTATAAGAGGTGAAGACCATATTTCAAATACATATAAACAAATTTTAATATTTGAAGCACTTGGTTTTGAAGTTCCCAGATTTGGACATTTAGGGATGATTCTTGCTCCGGATAGAAGCAAACTTTCTAAAAGACACGGTGCAACAGCTGTTTCAGACTTTGTAAAAGAAGGATATTTAACAGATGCTCTTATAAATTTTGTAGCTCTTTTAGGATGGTCACCTTCTGACGGAGAAGAAATTAAAACAGTTGACCAAATTGCTCAAGATTTCAGGATTGGCGAAATTTCATCCTCAAACTCTATTTTTGAATACGATAAATTGAAATGGATGAACAGTCATTATATAAAAATGCTCCCGATAGAAGAATTAAAAGAAAGATTAAAACCGTATTTGACAGAATATCCATTGAGCGAACTTTCTGATGCTCAATATACAAAAATGGTTGAAATCACTCGTGAACCTTTAACACTTCTATCTGATATAACAAATGCTGTTCCTTATTTCTTCGGTAAAGATGTAAAAATAGAACCGGAAGCTCAAACAGGAACTCTTGACACAGAAGTTGCTCAAAAAGTTTTGAAAGATTTTGTTTCAAAAGCTAAAAACTGGGAGTGGACAGAAGAAAACTTACACGAAAAACTTGCGGAATTTAGAGCATATTGGAAAGAAACAGACGGAATCAAACCAAAAGTTACAATGTGGGCAGTCAGAGCTGCTATTACCGGAAGAACTTGCGGTGCTGATATGGTTGGAATTCTTGAAATATTAGGAAAAGAAACAAGTTTGTACAGAGCTGAAAAATCTGTAAAAGTTTCGGTATAATATAATAATATTTCTTGACATTTAATATTTCAGCGTTATACAATAGCCAATGTAGAGTGCTTACGCCAATATGACAATCACACGCGGCCGGAGAAATTGAAGGTCGAAATCAATTTTAGAAAGCCGAAATCTAAAAGGAAATAGACAATGAATTTAAAAAACAAACAAGAAATCATCAAAAAGTTTGGTGAAAACGAAAAAGACACAGGTTCAGCAAATGTTCAGATTGCAATGCTTACAAAGAAAATCTCTGAACTGACAGAACATATGAAATCAAACAAAAAAGACTTTGCTACAAAACGCGGTCTTTTGATGATGGTTGGTAAAAGAAAAAGATTACTTTCATTCCTGAAAGAAAGAGATCTTGACGGATACAGAAAGTTAATCAAAGACCTTGGTATAAGAGGCTAAGGGAAAAATAAATAAAAAACGGAACCAAAATGGTTCCGTTTTTTATTTATTTTTCAACAAATCATATGCTGCTTTAAGGCTCTTATTGTTATTACCATCACTTGCGTATGACTCATACATTTTAATAAAAGCGTTTTTGTAGCTTGTTTTTTCTTTATCATTTGCTGCATCTTGGTACGCTTTTAATGCTGCATGCAAATCTCTTGAGGAAACTTTATCATAGCCGTTGTCAATACTATCGTTAATTTTAGCATCTAGTTTAGTTTTTGAAGTTCTGCCGTTACCAAACAAACCCCATTTTGTACCGTCAGCTTTGTCCAGAGTCTTTGTATCTTCTTGATTTTTGAGTTTTTCTTGTTCATTTTGTAATTCTTTTATTTTTTCATTATTATCATCAATTTTACCTTTAGCATCTTCTATTGCTTTTTTTAATGCCTCCAGTTTTTGTTTTGCATTTTTTAAATCATTTTCCAATGAACTTTTTTTAGCTTTAGCTCTATCTGCAGATATTTTATGCTTTTGTGCAGTCTCAAACTCAATCTCTTTATTATCATCTTTTGCTTCTGTTACATTTTGATATTTACTTAATATATATTCATCATCTTCTGTAAATGCATTTATAGTATTTTCATTATCGTTAACGGCTTGTTGTGCATCAGTCACATCTTTTTGTGCATTAGAGCTTGCTATATCAAATGATTTAATATTATCAAGTGTTACCCCATTTTCATCAAAGATTTCATTGTCAATGATATCTTCATTTTTTTGTTTATAAGATTCTATTTCTTCAGCAACAGTTTCTGATGTACGAGCAGGAGCAGAATCATTGCTTGATCCAGTGCTGCCGGATTTAGAACCAACGTTACTTGCAATCATAGATGCAATACTGAATAATGAATTTGCTGCCCAAATACCTGTCGGAAAATTGTTATTCATTCCGAACCCTGTACCGAATCCAAGCATGCTTGTTGGATTACAACCGAAGTCATTAAACATATAATTGCTTGAAATACTCATAGTCTTAAATCCTATCTTAATCTTACATATATATAAAGTGTATATAAATTTTTCAATTTCAGTGTTTTTAAAATCTGTTACAAAACTTTACAATTCTAATTCAATTCTAATTTAACTCAATGTATATTGAGTTAAATTGAATATTTTACTTGTTGGTGTAGTTAGAATGGGAGTTGTTAAAACTTTGATTTGACATTGGTTTTTGCTCTTGGTATATTAAAGTAGTTCTTGTTCACAAGACCTTTTGACAAGGGCATGTGGTGGAATGGTAGACACGCTAGTCTTAGGAACTAGTGCGCAAGCGTGGGAGTTCGAGTCTCTTCATGCCCAGTTATA
>CADCNZ010000180.1 GCA_902802935.1 uncultured bacterium
CTAACAAAAAGATTGAACAATCCGAAAAAACTATTGCTCAATTGAACAAAAACATTCAAGATAAACAAGAAGAACTAGTGAAAGCAGAAAAAAATGCAAAACTTCTACAAAATACTGAAGCAAAAGATGCGCTTGAAAGTTTGAAAAAGGAACTACAAACCGAAAAAGAAAAGATGACAGAACAAATCAAAATTGTTAATGAACAAATTGAATCTACAAAAACAGAATATGAGAGATTCAAAGAAGAAAACAAATTGAAACAAGAAAAAATGTTATTAGACATTGAAGAATATAAAAAACAAATAAAACTTTTACAAAATCGCTCATCACAATTACGTAGCGAGTTGGAAGCTAAAAACGGTACTAATGTAAACGAAGAAATATTAAAGTTACAACAACAAAAAGCAGAACTTGAAAAAACATTAACAAACTTTAAAAAAGAAAGTGAATTAAAGGAACAAAACTTAAAACAACAGCTCGCAGAAGCAGAAGCAAAAACAAAGGCTGCAGAGAAAAAACTTTTAGAAATACAACGCGCTACTAAAGAAGAGCCTGCGGCTGCGAAACAAAATCAAAATATCGAAAAGAAAAAAACAGAAGATACAACATCCAAGGCAGAAGAAAAATCAAAAACTGTAAAAAAATCGGATGATAAAACTTCTATTGATAATTCTATAAATGATAACCGAATAAACCTATTTAAAGCACAATCTACCGGAATCAATACATTACCGGAAAGCTTTAATACTGAAATGTATGATTGGTTAAAAAATAGCGGCATGATAGCACAAAAACAAAACCCGTTTGCTATAAAAGACATGCCGGCTCCATATACAAAACCTATTGATAAATTCCAATTTTTCTTTAAAAAGAAAGCTGCTCACAAGGGTATTAAACAAAACACAAATAAAATTTATGATAAACGACTTAGTTTGGGATGCGGTAGTAAAGAAACTGCCAGACATTGCCATATAGCTATACCTGACAGCATGAAAGTAACTAATCATAGTATTAATAGCGCTAAATACAGTGATTTAAGCAATTATTCAGAAATAGAATGGGAAACAAAAGCTTTGAATAATGGCAAGTTATTTACCAGAGAAGAATTTATGAAAAACAAACCTCAATATGTACTTGAAAGTGTTGATTTACTTAATTTTGAAGGAATTTAACTTCATCCAATTTTTGGTATACTGCAGATATCAGTAAGAATAAGAAATCGCCTTCATACACCGGTAACTGATACGCAAAATCAAAGCCTATATTATACAAATCTTTACCTGATTTAATCAATTTTGAATTAAAGAAGCCTGTAAAATCAGCCTTTTCATTGACTAAAAGCATTTCTAATTGTTTTGAATAAAGATGTAGTCTGTCAGAATCTATTTTACCCGAGTTAAACGTTATTATATGTTTACCGTCAAATAATGAGGTTACAACCAAATTATCACCATCAATAAACTCCTCTAAATACAAGTTTTCCGCTAAATGAGGAGCTGTTGTATTAATGTCTTGTCTGATTTTTATAAGCTCATCTAAAGAATTTGTTTTTTGAGTAAATCCATCTGTTTTTAGCATTATTGGAAAATCAACCGGTAACTTTATATCTTTTGGCACTTTTATATCATGCTTTATGCAAATTTTTTTTGCATCGCGCTTAGAAAGATTTAAAAATGTCCATTTTGATGTCGGTGCTATACAATTAACAAAGTTCGACTTCAAAACATCCGCAATACCCTGCAGAATCCATTTTTCTTCTTCCACAAGAACAATGTCTATCTGAAGGGCTTTGCATTTCTGTGCGAGTTCCTTAAAAGTATTGAATTTTATAAGAATTGCCCCATCTATTTCATCTTCTGACGTTACATATAATTTGTTTAAATACTTTGATGCAATTACATTAGGAACACTGGTTCCTTTTCCGGCGATTAATACATTTATTTTTTGCACTTTGCGCATCCTCCCGAACAACCATAACCTTGCGCCATAAGTGACCTAGTTTCAAAAAGTTCATTCTTTATTATTTTTTCTATAACCTGAGGATAAAGCGTTTGTGCTATATATTTTAATTCTTCAAGAACTTCCTCATAATGCATACTATTATTTATAAAAATCGGATATTGCGAAATTATCTTTTTTGACTTTGTATAAAAAACAGTGACACCTGTCACTTTAACACCGGCAAGTATCGCATCTTTCACCGGTTCATTCCCTGTAAAAGCAGGCAGCAACGAATAGTGAATATTTACTGCTTCAAAATCGACTTTGCCGTTATAATTAGATAGTACTATAAGATCATATTTATCTTTTTTTTCGGGAACTTTCTCAGCACAAACAACTTCAGCTAACTCTTGCAAGCTGTATTTAATAGCATCTATTACCGGAGTATATTCGGAATATAGAATTAAGAGTCTTTTCATAAAGTTATTTTATCACGAGAGATTTATACATCTCAAGATACTGCTTTGAACTCTTTTTCCAGCTAAAATCAGCTTCCATTGCAGATTTTCTCATTGCATTAAATGTATATTTATCTTTGTATACACCCATTGCACATAGAATAGCCTCTTTCATAGCATATCCTGAGTATTCCCAGAATTTGAAACCGGTAGAATTGTCTAAAGGATATCCCGTTACAGTATCTTCAAGACCGCCTGTCGCTCTGACTATAGGAAGCGAACCATACCTCATTGCAATTAATTGAGAAAGTCCGCATGGTTCAAATTTAGACGGCATTAGGAAAAAGTCGCTTCCGGCATATATTTGATTTGCTAAATCTCCACGATATCCTACATATGCTCTTATATTAGGAGTATTATTTGACAACCATATAAACAAGTTTTCATAAGATTTGTCTCCTGTACCAAGGAAAATAAAATCAGCCTCTAAATTTCTTAAATCATTTTCTACCTGTCTGATTAAATCCAAACCTTTTTGATCAACAAGTCTGGAAATCAATGCAACCAACGGTCTATCAGGGTTATATTGTAATCCGAAATATTCAAGAATTTTCTTTTTATTTGCTTCTTTGTTTTTAATAGATTTTATATCATAATTTTTTACAATATTTTTATCTGTTTTAGGATTAAATACATCATAATCAATACCGTTAACTATTCCAACAAGACGATCAGTTTTACCTCTTAATGTATAATCCATACCTTCACCGAATTCCCCTGTAAGAATTTCTCTTGAATACGTTGGAGAAACTGTAACAATTCTGTCAGAATAATTTATAGCACCCTTCATCCAATTAACACGTCCGTAATGTTCACAACCCCATTCATTATAAACAATATCTTTTCGCATATTTGCAAAATCAAGAATATCCTCAAACCAAACCCCTTGATAAGCAAGATTGTGAATCTCAAACACATTTTTCGTTTTTGACCAAAAATCATCAAATTTGTAATTAGCCTTAATATACAATGGTATCATTGCAGTATGCCAATCATTTGAATGTATTATATCTGCTCTGAAATTTAATTGCTTTGCGTATTCTAACGTAGCAAGAGAGAATGCGACATATCTTTCATGTTCATATCTTGGATCAAGCCACCGCGGATAAACTTCGTGAAAGCAAGAAAAATACCAATCATTTTGTACAAAGAAAACATTTATTTTTGTCCCAGGTAGTTTTGCCATATGCAATTTAAACCTTTGAGGTTGAGAAGAGAATGTAATCCACATTTCAGAGTTTTCCAGTTCTTTCAAACCCCATTTGTCATAATCAATACATCCATGTAGTGGTGTAAATATTGCTATCTCTGCATCTTTCTCTAATGCTTTAGGTAAACTGCCAACTACATCAGACAGCCCTCCTGCTTTTGAAAAGGGCGCAACTTCTGACGCTGCAAATAAAATTTTCATATTATACCTGCTCTCTTCTTGATTTGTGACAAAAAAATTATAAAACGTACAAAATATTAAATCAATAAGAATATCTTTATAAAAATCTAGTACTATTTTACAGAAATTTTATAAAGTCAACTTAACTCAATGTATATTGAGTTAAGTTGATTATATTGAATCTAATGTGAAAAATAGCTCAGCTTTTTCCGATTTTGTTAATTCTACGAGCGGACGTCTTACAAAATCGTTAATCAGTCCTTTATATTCAAGAGCTGCTTTTACCGGAACAGGATTTGGCGCCATAAACAATTTCTTAAAAATAGGGTAAAGTTTTTGATGCATATTTTTCGCTGTAGCAACATCGCCTGTTTTGAAATTTCTTATCATTGATTTGATTTCAACACCAAATACGTGCGATGCAACAGAAATGACACCATGTGCTCCAAGTGAAAGCATTGGCAAAGTTAAACTATCATCACCTGAATATATTGCAAAATCAGCCGGAAGAGCCATTCTAAGCTCTGTAAATGTATCCATGTCTCCATAGCTTTGCTTTAATGCAACAATATTTTGATATTTTTTAGCAAGGGTTTTTACTGTATCAACCGCCATATTTACCCCTGTTCTTGACGGAATATTATACAAGATGATTGGAAGCTCGGTAGCTTCAGCAACAGCAGAAAAATGTTCAATCATTCCGGACTGAGAAGGTTTGTTATAGTAAGGCACAACTGTTAAAATAGCATCAGCACCTTCTTTTTCTGCTTTTTTTGCCATCATTACAGCTGTTTCTGTTGAATTTGAACCGGTACCCATAATGACTTTTCCCTTACCGGAAACAGCTCTTTTGGCACTTGATAATATTTCAAGCTCCTCATCATGAGTAAGAGTTGGCGATTCGCCGGTAGTACCTGTTACAAGTACCGCATCCGATCCGTTATTAACAAGATAACTAGCAAGTGCTTCAACTTTCTCATAATCGACTTCTCGCTTTTCATTGAATGGTGTAACCATTGCTGTAATTACTTCACCTGCATCGTATCTCATACATTCTCCCCTTTCTTGATTTAATATCAAAAATTTGGCTATCTACTTTTAAACAATTATACTACAGAATTTCTTTAAACTCATGAACTTCAAATGTGCTGTCATCAAGTTGGAATATTCCAACAGTGGAAATTTGATATCTGTGAGTTTCGTTAAATTTATATCTGTAAGCAGTATCTGCGGCTATTGTTATTTTCCCATAATTTTGCAGCTTAATCAGTTTGTTAAGTTGTTTTATCTGCTCACCTACTTGTATACATACAGAAAAATCAAGCGGAGACTCCGAATGGATAAGTTTAAACATTATATCCAAAATGGTATCCACTTTATCAAAATTAGTGAATGCATACATATAACCACCTTGGTAATTAGCAGGTTTTACAGAGGTTTTTGCCATAATCATGTCATTCATTATTTTATTGTGTTTTTCTATATCCACATTCAATTCTTGATGCGCAAACTTCTTTTTTAATTGTGTATTAATAACAACTGTATATTTTTGAATTCTTTTCTCTTCTCTCGTTATATCATTTTCAAACTTTTTGTTCATTAGCGTCTCTTCGGTTTTTTTGTATACAAAATGTGCGCTTTTATATAAACCTTCAAGAAAATTTAACCCAAATATTATAACCGTCATTGTAAGAGTAAGCAGCACAAGAATTATAACTGAGCTTAAATACTTAAGCTCGAATGTTGCTCCAAAGAAATCAAAACTCAAAGAATATATACTGTTTGCGTACGCTAATATTGAGTCCAGAAAAGGTTTCATAAACCCAAGCCAAGCCCATTGTGCACCTATTAAATTCTGAATCCAATATAAAGTAATCATAATTATACAGAAAACACATACAATTTTAAAAAACTGTAATATATTTTTTAGAAAATCAAAAATGCCTAAAATGAAATTATGCATTAATTTTCCTCCTTAAGATAGATATTATCAATCAACCTTACATTTTCTACTCTGCATGCAATAAGCGCAATTGAATTATCATCAGCTTTTGTTTTATTTTCCAGTGTATCTCTATCGACAATCTCAAGATATTCCATGTCGTGTTTGTCCGTTAGAAAACTGTATGCAGTCTCTTTTAGAGCAGAAACATCAGTAATTCCCTTGCTATAACATGTTTTTATATTATTCAAAATTTTACTCAAAACAAGCGCATCTTTTTTACCTTGTTCCGTCAAATATTTATTCCTTGAACTCAATGCCAATCCTGATTCTTCCCTTATAATCGGACATTGAATAATATTAATAGGAACATTTAAATCATTTACCATTTTTTTTATAATAATTACCTGCTGAGCATCTTTCTGTCCAAAAAACGCATAATCAGGTTGAACAATGTTAAATAATTTCAAAACAACTGTACAAACTCCGTCAAAATGTCCTGTTCTTGATTTACCGCATAGAGTGTTTACATAAAAAAACGGCGGACAAACATATGTCAAAGTATCATTTGAGAGTCTTATTTTATTACCCCCGTACATTTCATCTGCAGATGGAGCAAAAACTATATCTACATCTTCTCCGCTGCACAATCTTACATCTTCATCAAGCGTTCTCGGGTATTTGTCAAAATCTTCAGAAGGTCCGAATTGAATCGGGTTAACAAAATCCGAAACAACAACTTTATCGCAAGTTTCTTTTGCCTTCTTTATAAGACTTAAATGTCCGGCATGTAGTGCTCCCATTGTTGGTACAAGCCCTACAGATAATCCCTCTTTTTTCCACTCTTTTACTTGTGCTCTAACTTCTTCAATTTTGTGTATCAACATTTTAATTTACTCTTTTCCTCTTTATTTAACTCAAACGACTCTTGTGCTGAAGGAAATAAACCTTCTTTAACTTCTTTTTTATAGGCATTCACTCCCAAAAGAACGGCATCATGTATATTTGCATATTTTTTTATAAACTTAGGTGTGAAGTCAGTAAATTTTCCTATAATATCATCAGTGACAACAATTTGCCCTGAACAATATTTACCCCCGCCAATACCAATTGTAGGTATTTTTAGATTTTCTGTAATATACTTTGCACTTTCGGCAGGCATGAGCTCTAAAACAATACCGAAACAACCCGCCTTCTCTAATTTTTTTGACGAATCAAGTATTAACTCAATATTATCTGCAGTTTTACCCTGAATTTTGTGTCCGCCGATTGTATTCATTAGTTGAGGCGTAAAGCCAAGATGCCCCAATACAGGAATCCCTGATTCAACACATCGCTTAACAAGATTTAGAATATGTTCGTTGCAGCCTTCCAGCTTAACTGCATTAGCTCCTGCTTTTATCATTTTGCCTGCGTTTTCAAGTCCCTGTTCAACACTTAGGTTGTAACTCATAAACGGCATGTCCCCGATTATGAAAGAATTTTTTGCTCCTCTTGCAACAGCTTTGATAAAAATTAACATCTCATCAATTGTTATGTTGTACGTATCCTTATATCCTAATGCTACCATCGCAAGAGAATCCCCGACCAAAATTCCGTCAATTTCAGCTTTATCCAATACTTGCGCTGTTGAATAATCATATGCAGTAAGCATTGCTATTTTTTCGTTATTGTCTTTTAATCTTTGAAAAGTTGATACTGTTTTCATAATTATTTCTTACATGCTTTTTTGTACCAGTAGTAAACTGCTCTTGCTACTCTGTTAGAGCTATGACGAACAAGTCCGTCTTTATTTTCTTGGATAAGTTTTTGTGACACAACTTCGATACCTATAGGAGAGATGTTTTCCATATCCAAACGCACAGGAATAGACCCGTTTTTTGCATAACCATCTGAAATTTTGTCCGGTAAACTATTATTTACTAATACAGCATCTATGATATGTTTACCTTTTGCATGTTTAATTAAGGCATTAACGTGACTTGCAACAGTGTAATCAGTTGTTTCACCAGGTTGTGTCATTATGTTGCATACATAAATTTTCTTAGCTGAAGCTTTTTCAATAGCTTCTACGATTCCGCTTACCAAAAGATTAGGTATTACACTTGTATACAAACTTCCTGGGCCAAGAATTATCAAATCAGCTTCCTTTATTGCGTTGATAGCTTCCGGCAAAGCTTTACAAATTGCAGGTTCTGTAAACAATTGTTTAATCTGACCTCTTGCTTCCGGAATATTAGATTCACCGTGAATCACACGTCCGTCTTCAAATTCTGCACCGAGTTTCATATCATCTAATGTCGCTGGGAGCACAACACCTCTAATATTCAAGACATTTGAGGATTCTTTAACAGCACTGACCATATCTCCTGTAATAGAACAAAGTGCAGTTAAGAACAAGTTCCCGAAACTATGACCTTCTAATCCTTCTCCATTTTTGAAACGGTACTGAAAGAGTTCAGTAATTAAGTCTTCGTCATCACCTAGCGCTGCAATACAATTTCTAATATCTCCAGGAGGAAGAATTCCCATTTCTTCTCTTAAACGCCCTGAACTGCCGCCATCATCGCCAACCGTAACAATAGCGGTTATATTGTTTGTATATTTTTTTATTCCTCGCAAAAGCATTGATAAACCAGTTCCGCCGCCAATGGCAACAACTTTTGCACCTTTATTAAGTTTTCTTCTTCTGTATAATTTTTCCAGAATCTTGCTATTACCTTTTATTGAATCCATATCCATAATAGATAGTGTTGTTTTTTGCCAGCCTTTAAAGAAAATTATTGAACCTATAAGTATAAATATTGCAGCTAAAACATTTGATGGAAGAACCAAAGCCGCTTTTCTTATCAATTCAAGAGTCAGATAAATAGGTCTGACATTAGCTAAAACCATAAACCCGAGAACTATCATTATAGAGCCTAAAAATATTAAGAAAAACCATCTTTTAACTTCTAAGCCCGGGAGAAGCCATCCAACTTCTTTTTTTACGTCAACGTTATCTTTAAAATTAAATGCCATAATTAATCTACCCACCCTGATGCTTTTGCATTAATATAGTTTACAGGCTGAGGAGTTATAAGTCTGTAAGCTTCTTTTATTAAATCCATTGAATTTTTATATTTGTTTGAAAAATGTATTGTATTAACATCTGCATAGCTCATTCCTCCAATATTATTTCTAATTTGTGAGGTATGAAGTAAGTGCTGCATTCTCTTTATCATTTCATAGTTATTTGTATTATCAGGAATTGCATAATCTATAGTTAAGTCAGGATTATAAGTTTTCTCCAAAGAAAGTTCCTGAGCAACCGGAATTCCGACATAATCTCCTACTTTTGCTGTTATATCACCCATTGGTGCATAATAGACAAGCCAATCTGAACATTTTTTAATAGCTTTTGCAATAGAAACAGAAAAGGTAAAATCTTCTCCGGCTGCCTTATACATAGCTCCATGCGGTCTTACGTGTTCAATAGACAATCCGTATGCTTTTGCAAAAGACATAATTGCACCGACTTGGTATACAACAAGAGCTTCCAACTCGTCTTCTTTTAGTTCAACCGGTCTGTATCCAAAACCTTGAATATCGTTAAAACCAATATGGGCACCTATAGCTACATTGTTTTCTTTAGCTTTTAAAAGGGCTTCTTTTATAGTAACAGGATCACCAGCGTGAAATCCGCATGAAATGTTAACAGAACTTACATAGTCAAGAAGTTCAAATTCTTGGTTATTTTTATACACTCCGTAAGCTTGTGCCAAATCACAATTAAAGTCTAAATTTTTAATAGATTTTTTTTCTAAAGTTTCTTGCATAGAATTCTCTCCGTTTCTACATTTTAGATTATACAACAAAATTAAAAATAAAAGGTTTTTTATGAGGTATTGTTACATAGATTTATCTATAGGGTTGATTTTTTCATTTTAGCATTTAATAATTGGTTGAGGGAATAAATATTTAATATTTATTAACTTGCTATTGTGCGGAATACTCTGCCGAACAAAAGCTGACTAAATGTCAGGTTTTGTGAGAGGTAAGTCTGGAAGACTGCTCAAGAGTTGAACGCAATTGATAATTAAATATCGCGGGATGGAGCAGTCTGGTAGCTCGTCGGGCTCATAACCCGAAGGTCGTTGGTTCAAATCCAGCTCCCGCAACCA
>CADCNZ010000181.1 GCA_902802935.1 uncultured bacterium
ATTAACATATTGATTTAATACTTGAAGACTATTATTATGAATATTATTTTTATCTATTAAATAAATATTTTTCTTTTCTCCTGAATCGAGGGCTATTTCTTGCTTATAGTCTTCTTGGATTAATCTTGTCTTTTCAATTATGTAATCATTCTTATTAGCAATTACATTTGTAAAGAATGAATCCCATTCTCCATCTGTAAATTGATAATTATTAAGTTTTTCTAATTGCTTTCTTAAGTTAAGAATTAATTCATCTTCTGAATTGATAATTAATCTCTCATATCCTTGTTCAACAAGAGTTTTGATTAATTCTTGTTCTAATGCATCTTCACTTTGATAGTAAGTATCAACTCTTTCTAATCCTTTATAGGAAGCTAATACAGTAGAATTATCATTTTCACTCAACATACTATTATTAGTCATTGTATTCCTCCTCTGTATTTAATAACATATTTTTATAAAATTCATATTGTTTATCCATAAGTTCTATTTCTTTTGATAAGCCATACTTAGAATCATTTAATAGATTATCAAAAGCATCTAGAATATTGACAATTTCATTTTGTTCATTTATTGAAGGAACTGGAACTTCAAATTCTTTAAGCCATGTTGAATTAAGATTTGCTTTTGGAGCATTATTAGTTTTTTGTTTAACTTGATTCATAAAATGAGATGAATTCATCCAATGTCTCATATATTTTGCAGTAATATTATCTGTTTTCAATCTTAAAAAACCAATACTAACGAAAATACATAAATCATCATCTAAATTATATATAACTGGGTGTCCTAAATTTGAACCAACCCTTACAAACATTATATCTCCTTTTTTAGGTTTGGAAGAATTTGAAGCACTATTATATTCTTCTGGTGTAATATATTTTATGTTATCTAAATCAAGATAGTCTTTAGAAATATTTTGTGATGAAATAAATTTAATTCCTTCATCAACATAATTCGGTGTATAAGTTAGTCCAATATTTATATCAGCTAATTCTTTTAGTTTTAAATAATTTGATGAAGTAGAAAACATCTTTTCTCTCCAATATTTCAATTGTTTCTCTCTATAATAAAATTCATTATTTAAGTTTGTAAGTAATTCTTCAAATTTTTCAAGCAAGGAAACTGTTTCTCTTTGAATTTCAATATCAGGTAATTTTACATCGATGTCTAATATATTATCTTTTTTTAAATTTGTTTGATCAATTTTATTATCATAATCTAGTAATTGTTTATTTCTATTCAAAACATAATATAAATACTTTGGATATACAATACTTTCATCTTTAACCCAAATCCTACAAATTCTTTGATTTAAAGTATATTTATCATCTTCATTAACAAAAAAACATTTAGCTAGTGCTTTTCCATTTGGTAAATCACTCATAACAAGAGCAATATCATTTTTATAAAGTGGGGATAAGTTTTTATTGGTGTGTCTGCAAATATTCATATCTGTAGATATTGCTTTAGAAGTAATTAATGTATATTTACCATTTTCTTCAACTACTTGTTCATGACCTTTTCCATTTGAAAAGTTTGCAATATCTCTTAACAAATATTCTTTTTTCTTTGCAAATATTATTTTTTCATAATTATTCATTATATTGCCCTTTTAATTTTTTAACAATCACATCTACTTGTTTTCTTAATTCTGATTGTTTTTCTATTATTTCGTTTAAAGATGATTCAACTTCCCCAATATCAATTATTTCCTCATCTTCATTATTCTTTAAATATGTGCTAACTGCTAAATTATATTCAGATGATTTTAAAATTTCACTGTTTGGAACTAAAATTGATTTGTTTTCAATATTTGTTCTTTCCTTAACTAAATTAACAATGTTTTTTATATTTTCATCAGTCAATTTATTCTTTTTACCTGGTTTTATATATTCTTTAGATGCATCTACAAACAAAACTGAGTTATCTTTTTTAGATTTTTTTAGAACTAAAATACAAGTTGCAATTGATGGACCGAAGAATAGATTTTCAGGTAATTGGATTACTGTATCAACATAATTATTTTCAATCAAATATTTTCTTATCATTGGCTCAGCTTTTTCATTTGTTCTATATAATACTCCTGGAAATTCAACTATAGCTGCAGTTCCTTTAGGACTAAGCCATGATAACATATGCATTGTAAATGCCAAATCGGCTTTAGATTCAGGTGCCAATATGCCAGCAGGTGCAAATCTTTCATCATTAATAAGAATTGGATTAGTTTTTCCTGCCCATTTAGTAGAATATGGTGGATTAGATACAATTGCATCAAATGGTTCATCATCCCAATGAACTGGATGAATTAATGTATCCCCTCTTTCAATACTAAAATTATTGTAATTAATGTTATGTAAGAACATATTAATTCTAGCTAAGTTGTAAGTTGTTAGATTTATCTCCTGACCGAAGAATCCCTCTCTTACATTTTCTTTTCCAAGTATCTTAGCAAATTTTAAAAGTAATCCACCTGATCCACATGCTGGATCG
>CADCNZ010000182.1 GCA_902802935.1 uncultured bacterium
CAAGATGTTGAAGAAGAGCATAATGATAGATTAAAGCCATTTAATTTTAATTTGGTAAATATTAAACCAGGAGAAGAAATTGTATTTACAAACAATGCAAGTGAATTTGATGGAACAATTGTAAAAGTAGTAGATGAAAAACAAGTAGAATATAAAGGACAAAAATGGTCATTATCATCTTTAGCAGCAAAACTATCTAATTCAAGATATAGTGTAGCAGGACCAAGATATTTTAAATATAAGGGTGAATGGCTAAATGACATTAGAAAAAGAGTTGAGAGCGAAACTAATAAATAAGGAGATATATTCCAATGTTGAAATTCAATGAAGATACTAGGGTAAAAATACCTGCAACAATCCAATTTTTAAAAATAGGATATAATTATCAATCTTTAAAAGATGAAAATTTAGATATTGATTTTAATACTAAAATATTCATAAATAGATTTAAGCCAGCAATTGAAAGAATAAACAGTAAAGAGTTAACTTACGATGAAGTAAAATCATTATTAGATGAAATTAATGGATTGATTAAAAACAATGATTTAGGTAAAGAATTTTATTTTAGACTAATTAATCCACAATACAAATTAAAGCTAATTGATTTTGAAAACATTGAAAATAATGACTTTGCAATTGTTGATGAACTTCCATTTAGTATTACACCTGATTCTGATGTAGGCTCTTTTAGACCAGATATAAATATTTTAATAAATGGTATGCCTTTAGCATTTTTAGAAGTTAAAAAACCAAATAATGAAGGTGGAATTCAAAAAGAATTTAAAAGAATGATAAATGATAGGTTAAAAAATGGAGAATTTAAAAAATATTTTAACCTAATTCAAATGGTTTCTTTTTCAAATAATATGGAATATGAAGATTCAGATGAGGCAGAAGATGTAAGAGCAGGATCTTTTTATACAACTCCTAATGGAAACAATACAAGTTTTTCATTTTTCAGAGAAGATGACGAAATGTATAACATAAATTACCCATATATTGAAATAGATGAAGATACAATAAAAAATGTAACAAAGGATTTAGGATACAGTAAAACAGAGTGTGATTCTTCAGAATTCAAAGAAAACTTAAAAGAATTGACACCTTGTAATAGATTTATAACATCTATTTATGATAAAGAAAGATTTTTATATTTTCTTTATTATGGAATTTTATATGTTAATGAAAAAGTTCCATTAAAACAAATTATGAGATATCCTCAATTTTTTGCTACAAGAAAAATAATTGAAAGATTAGAGAGTGGTGGAAAAGGTGGTATTATTTGGCATACACAAGGTAGTGGTAAAACTGCTTTAGCTGCATATTCAAACAGAATAATAAAGGACTATTATGCAAAGAAAAATATTGTTGCAAGATTTTTCTTCGTAGTAGATAGAATTGATTTATTAAGACAAACAAGTGCTGAATTCGAGAATAGAGGATTAAGTGTAATTAATTGTAATAGCAAAAGCGAATTTACGGTAGAACTAAATAAATCACTTTCAACAAAAACATTGGTTGATTCTATTGGCGAATATTGTGTTGTAAATATTCAAAAGTTTGAAGGTGAAATGCCTGAAGCAAAAAATGATTATAATGCAAAAATTCAAAGAATTTTCTTTGTTGATGAAGCACATAGAAGTTATTCAACTAATGGTGAATTCTTTAAGAATTTAATGACCTGTGATCCAAATGGTGTTTTTATTGCTTTGACTGGAACTCCATTACTTTCTAAAAAGGAACGTTCCAATTTAAAATTTGGCGATTACATTCATAAATATTTTTATGATAAGTCAATTGCAGATGGATATACTTTAAGAATAAAAAAGGAAGATATTGATACTGTTGCAAAAAAAGAAATCAAGCAAAATCTTGATGTTGAAGATAATCAATTAGAAAATAAAGATGTATATGAATCAGATGCTTATGTTACTGCACTGGGCAAATTTATTGAAAGAGATTTTAAAAATTTTAGATTTCAGAATGCTGATAATACAATAGGTGGTATGATTGTTTGCAGAACAAATACTCAAGCAAGAAAAGTCCATAAATGGTTTGAAGAAAATTCCGAATTGAGAACAGGTCTTGTAATAACAGATACCACTGACCCAGCTCAAAACAAAATAAATAAAGAAAATCAATTAAACTTTAGAAATGATACTTTCCCAGATTTATTAGTGGTTAATTTAATGTTAACGACAGGATATGATGTAAAGAGATTGAAGAAAATGTATTTATTAAGAGGTCCTCATGCACAAAGTTTATTGCAAACTATTTCAAGAGTAAATAGACCTTATAAATCACCTGTTGGAAAAGTATATAGATATGGCTATATTGTTGATTTTGTTGATATTGAAGAAGAATATAACAATACTATTGAAGCATACATAAAAGAACTTGAAGATGACATGAATGACAATGGTGAAAATGAAGGTTCATTGACAGGGTTAGTTGTTGGAATTGATGATATTAACGCCAAATATCAAAGATATCTAACAGAACTTACAGACATAATTGATATAGATAATTTAGAAAAATTTAATAAGCAATTAACTTACTTGAATAAAGATGCTTTACTTAAAATTAGAAGACTATTAAATGGTATTAGAGATTGTGAAACTGAGTTTATTATATCAAGAGTAAAAGACCAATATATAAGCGTGGAGCAATCGGAGCATTATAAAGAATTAAGAAAGCTTACGCAAAATAGAATTAACTTTATAAATTTGAAATCAGATACTGTTGGTATGATGGATGTAATCTCCAATGAAGAAGTTGTAGAAATATTATATGATTTTATTAAAACAAAAATTACTATATTGGACTTATCTAAATTAAATATAATTGATGATCCAAGAGTAAAAAGGTTTGTTGATACTGCAACAGATATTCAAAAAGTCATTAAAAACAATAAAAATAAAGAAGATATCCAAGTTAGAAAATTAAATGAATTACTTGAAGAAGTATTTGATAAATTAAATATCTCGGATTTAGACAATATGGATGAATTAACAGATGAACTAAAAGAAGCTTTGAAAAAAGCACAAGAGATAAATGATAAAAATGAAGAATTATCAAATACTTATGGTGGAAACTTTGCTTTTGTAAAAACATATCAAGACATAATTGAAGATAATGATATAGATAATTCTGTTATTCAAAGAGTTTTAAGAGTCATATATGAAGAAATTGCTAATTTCTATAATAGAGATGTCTTCTTAGTGCAAGGAAAGAAAAACTTTATTGACTCAGTAAAACAAAAAGTAACAATAAAGTTATTTCAGGAAGGTTTATTTGAGAAGATAAGTGGTATATATGATAATTTATTAAATGATTTATATAAAAACATTCAATTATATAAATAATATAAGGAGATAAATAAATTGGAAGAAGTTGTTGTACAATTAGAAAATAAAATTAATGAAATGATTGATGAATTAAAAGGCCTTTGCAATACAAATGGCTTATCTAATCAAGCAAGTGAGGAAGTAATAATTACATCAATCTTCTTATACAAATTCTTGAATGACAAGTTTATGGCTAACTTAAATGATTTTTCTGAAAAAACAGGAATGTTATTAGAAACCATATTAAAAAATGAACATCAAGAATTAAATGTATTTTATAATACATATCCTCAAGATGTAGCTTTTAAATATGAAGATACAATAGAATATTTAATAAATAAAAGCACAAATGACAAGTTTTATGAGCTATTTGATGATGCTTTAGAAAGAATATCTAATTATCCAGAAAATGAAGAATTTAATATTAAAACAGCAGAAGGAGGAAGAAAACCATTATTTACAAGAATAACAGAGAATGTAGAATCTTCAAATAGAAACAACTTTGCAAAAAATATTTTTGGAATTATAAGTCAGGACAAATTTAATTTTGGAGCAGCATTTAAAAACAATTTTGATTTTTATAGCACTATATTTGAACATTTAATAAAAGATTATAATGTTGCTAGTGGTGTATATGCAGAATATTTTACACCTCAAGTTATTTCAAGCACAATCGCTAAAATATTGGTTAATATGTCTCCAATTGAAGATAAAATTTATGAAGTCTATGATCCAGCTGCAGGTTCAGGTTCTTTAGTTTTGCATTTAGCTAATGAACTTGGAAAAGGAAAGTTTGGAGATAAAGCTCAAGTATATACACAAGATATATCAAATAAATCGTCAAGATTTTTAAGAATTAATATGATATTAAATGGGTTGACTAATAGTTTAGATAATATTATTGAAGGTGATACATTATTAAAACCAGCTCATTATAAAATTCCTCATGAACCAGATAGTGGATTAAAGCAATTTGACTTTATTACAGCAAATCCACCTTTTAAAACTGATTTTTCATCAACTAGAGATAAAATAGAAAGAAACTGGGAAGATTCAGATAGATTTTTTGCTGGAATACCAAAAGTTCCTAATAAAGATAAAAGTAAAATGGCAATATATTTATGTTTTATTCAACACATACTATATAGTTTAAAAGATGATGGTAAAGCTGCAATTGTTGTTCCTACAGGATTTCTAACTGCTCAAAGTAGTATTGAAAAAAAAATAAGAGAAAAATTGATTAATAACAAATGGCTAAAAGGTGTAATTTCAATGCCAAGTAACATATTTGCTAACACTGGAACTAATGTATCAGTATTGTTTATTGATAAGCAGAATAAAGAAGATAATGTTATTCTTATAGATGCTTCAAATATGGGAAACAAGGTAAAAGAAGGAAAAAATCAAAAGACAGTATTATCAAGTGAAGAAATTAAAAAAATTGAAAATACATTTATTAATAAAGAAGAAGTAGATGACTTTAGTGTAATAGTTTCATTTGATGAAATAAAAGAGAAAAATTATTCTTTTAGTGCTGGTCAATATTTTGAAGTTAAAATTGAATATGTTGAAATGACAGAAGAAGAATTTAAGAATAAAATGAATAATTATAAATCAAATTTAAAACAATATTTTGAAGAAGGTAAATCTCTTGAAAATGAAATAATGAAAAGTTTGGAGGGATTGAAATTCAATGATTAAATATGAAAAACTTGGTAATCATGTTTTTGTTACAAAATTGGCAGGATTTGAACATAGTAAATATATTCAATTTAATGAAACTAAAAGAAAAGTAAAAGATGATGATATACCTCTAGTCCAAGGACAAAATATTAGAAATGGAAATTTTATTGAAAAATATAATTATTATATTTCTAAAAAGATTTCTGATGAATTAATAAGAAGCAAATTAAACAAAAAATGCATATTAATTCCTTATGTTGGAAGTAATTTAGGCGAAGTTGGTATATTCTATCATCCATATGATTGCCACATGGCTAGTAACATTGCAAAGATAGAATTAATTGATGATTATTTTGACATAGAGTATTTAAAATATTATTTACAAAGTCCAATTGGACAAAGCTATTTATTTGTTGATAAACAAGGTTCAGCACAACCAAATATTACTATGCAGTCAATTAGAAATACTTTAATAATAGATAAACCAAAAGAAGAACAATTAAAAATTGTAAAATCTTTAAAAGAAATAGATGATAAAATTAATATTAATACTCAAATAAATAATAATTTAGAAGAGTTAATGCAAACGCTATATCAAAGATGGTTTATTGAATTTAACTTTCCAAATGAAGACGGTAATCCTTATAAATCATCAGGTGGTAAGATGATATGGAATGAAGAGTTAAAGCATGAAATACCAGAAGGATGGAATGTTGAAAATTTAATTGATAATATCAATTGGATTGGAGGATCTCAACCACCTAAATCAACATTTATTTATGAAAAAAAAGATGGATACATTAGGTTTATTCAGAATAGAGATTATGATAAAGAAGACCATATTACATATATAAAAGAAAGCAAAAGTAATCAGTTATGTACAAGAACAGATATAATGATGGACAAATATGGAGATGCAGGTAAAACTCGATTTGGACTTGAAGGAGCATATAATGTTGCATTATCAAAAATAGATGTAAAGAATAAGAACTTAAAAGAATATATTAGATATTTTTTAAGTTCAAACTCAATTTACACATACTTGCATAATTCATGTATTGCTTCTACAAGAGCATCACTAAACGAAAGCAATTTGTCTTTCTTAAAAATTGTAATCCCTAATGAGAAAATATTATTAGAATTCAATAATATAGCAATAAAGAATATGGACATGTTGCTTAAAAATAAAGATGAAAGCAAAAAATTAACAGAACTACGAGATTTCTTATTACCAATGCTTATGAATGGACAAATCAATGTTGATGATGTAGAGATTTAGTCAGATAAATTGTGATTTATTTTAGAAAAATCACAATTTATTTTTATCCATCCCAATCTCATCCACTCTAAACCCAGGATCTTTCAAACACCTATTTATACATCTCAACATATATTTAGGGGAAAGGCCATCATAAACATTCTTTTTGTTCAAATTAAAAATCGAGGTAAGTGATTCTTCAGGAGATAATTCTATTATCTCATTTTTACAATCACGAACACTCGATTTTATTGTTTCTGGATTAATATTTATTATAGAGCTAGTAAGCCCATAAATCTCATTCATTTTACCCAAAGGGTTGTTAAGATAGAAAGCAACTTTAATAGCTACTTTCGTTTCTATCCATCTATTAAAATATGTATGTACTTGGAGGGTTTTTAATAAGCTCTCCATTTTGTCATTTGGAAAGTCTGGATAATTATTATATAACTCTTCGTCAAAACCTTCTATAAAAGTTTGATTCTTATATTTTCTTCTAATAGATTGCTTGAACGAATATTCAAGCACGTACTTCTTGATTTCTTTGTCATTGGTGAAAATAGAATAACTTTCTGATTCATCATCAGAACTTAATCCATTTATCATCAAATTCCTCCGTAAAACAATTATTAATTTGTCGTTTATTTTATCACGATAAAGTCTAAAAGTCAATATTTGCAAAGAAAAGAACTGCATTTTTAGGACTCTTTATGAATAGTTTAGAATATTTTGGAACATTTAGGAATGCTTTTTAGCGATATTTAGTTAAAGCTTCATATAATGGTAAAATACTCATTATTACTCAATAATGCTCTTTTTTACTCTTTTTTGCTTTTCTATAATAAAACATTAACTTGGTGATATTATTTGAACAATTAAATATATGTCTTCAAAAGATTAGTTAGATAATAAACAAGAGTTTAATTGTAAGTGGGGATACTTTTAGACTTTTTATGAATTTAACATTCTTATTTTTACATAATCATAAAAGAAAACACTAATGATTAATACTGCTTTATTTGCAGATTTTGAATATTATGGGGTTAGATATTCTTTTATGATTATATTTGTTAATTTAATGTTGAAACGCTGCAATTCTCTTATATTATGGAGTGTCAAGGATCTTTACAAGGTCTTTGACACTCTCTTTTTTTACTTTCAAAAGCCTAGAATTAACAAAGTAAACTTAATGCATTTACAAGTAGTTTCATTTTCTATTATTGCTAGCGCTATTTATGATGAATTACTTGCATTTAGTTTTATTCTACATTGTTTAGGACCTCCTAGTTGATTTGATTTTTTATTTCAAATCGATTAGGAGGAATTTTTTATGGTTAATGATAAATCAATTTGTTTTGTAAAAAATGAAAAAGGGGAGTTCGATAAAATTACTTATAAGGAACTCAAGAAAAGAATGAAAGAAGATTTAGAGTTTAAGAAAAGAAAGTTTGTTGTTGCTAACAATATGCTATTTGAAGTTAGCAAGAAAGAATTTAATGAATATCATAATTTTACTGAAAAGACTAGATATTCTTACAAAAAAGAAAATAAATTAGAAAAAGTTTCTTTTGATGTTTTAGGAGATAATTTTATTTTGCCAAGTGATGATTCAATTTTAAACTTTGAGAAAAATATAGAGAGTAGGGAGGAGCAAGATAGGCTTAATATTGCAATTTTAAAGTTAAATATTGATGAGCAAAAACTTATTAAAGCTTTATATTTTGATAATATTTCACTTACAGAATATGCAAAAATTACCAATACACCAATTAGCACAATTTCTAGTAGAAAAGAAAAAATTTTAAAAAAATTAAAAAATTTATTAAATTTTTCGTAAAATTAGAAATAGTTTTTGTGTATTGTAATTAGAGAGATAAAAATATC
>CADCNZ010000183.1 GCA_902802935.1 uncultured bacterium
GTTGATAGTGCCGTAAAAGTATCATCGTCTCTGGAAAAAGTACTCTGTATAGGATTTACCGTTTCAATTTTTTTGCTAACCATTAGCTCAACTCCTTAACCAGTCTCTTATATGTAAATCATATATTAATAGAAAAAATATGTCACTATAATATGAAATAATATTTACAATTTGATAAGAAATTAGTTCTTAAATTTATATTTGATAAGAGTAAAAATGGCTTGCAGTCCGTCTATCCAATTAATTTTTTTTCCCTCCGCAGATGTTCTTGCATTATATGAAATCGGAATCTCTTTGAATCTCACATTTTGTTTAAATACTTTGGCTGTAATTTCAGGCTCAAAGTCAAATCTATCAGAATTGATAGTTATATTTTTTAAAACAATGGCATTAAATGCTTTGTAACACGTTTCCATATCAGTAATAGCTTTTCCATAAAGAAGCTTAGTAACAAAAGTTAAGGTTTTATTAGCTATAAAACTTAAAAACAAAAAGTTTTTAAAGTTATTTTTATTTAAAAATCTGGAACCATATACAACATCAGCATTATCGCTTTTGATAAGTTCTACCAGCGGCAAGTAGTCTTTTGGACTGTATTCAAGATCTGCATCTTGGATGATAATAATATCTCCGGTCGCTGCTTTTATTCCCGTTCTTAATGCGGCACCTTTGCCTTTGTTTTTATTGTGGTATATTACATTGTGCGAAACTTTTTTATATAGTTCTTTTGTACCGTCACTTGAATCATCATCTATTATTATGATTTCCTTTTCCAACCCAAAATCAAGCTCTTCAACTTTTTTCAATATCTCTAAAAATGTATTAACTTCATTGTATACAGGAATTAGTATTGTAATTTTGTTCATGACTTGTCCCCGATTTGTGCTATTATTTGTATTTACAAGGTTTGACCAAATAGTCAATTTATTATATTATAAGATAAAAGAGAGAGTAAGCAATGACGTTGGAAAACTACATATACGAAACAGTTTCTGAAATAATAAACGGTGGGTATGAAGAAGTTAAACCCAGAATTGAAAAACATAAAGAGATATATAATGATGATACGGCAATCTGTTTTGACTTACTTGCGTTAGGTTGCTTTCAGAATAAAGATTATGAATCATTCTATCAGCTTATGAATGATGCGGTGTTTTTGGTAGACAATTCAAAAGATTCTATAACCAAAATATTTAATGAAATGATTTTAGGTTATGTGAACTTTAAGGAGAAAAATTTAGAATTGTATGCTATCAATTACAACAAAGCACGTAAATTATCCATCAAAAATCAAAAAACAGATTTTTTTGAAAAATTAAATTCAATATTAAAATGTCCGCCAATATCTCACTATTCAAACAGTCATAATCAGACAAAAGATCCGCTTATTTCATTAGTTAATATAGGTCAGGCAGTAGCTGCCGAAAAAAACATTGACTTACTCATAAAAACGATTGCTGAAGAAACAAAAGCTGCGCTTAATGCGGATAGATGTACTGTATTTTTGTATGATAAAGAAACAGATGAACTTTATTCAAAAGTTGCAACAGGTCTAAACTCCAAAGAATTGAGAATACCTGCGAAAAGGGGGCTTGCCGGTCATGTAGTGCACACGGGAGAGACAATAAATATCAAAGACGCATACAAAGATAAACGCTTTAATCCTGATGTAGATAAAAAAACGGGGTATAGAACAAAAACTATACTATGTATGCCTATAAAAAACTTCAATCAGGAAATAATAGGCGTATTTCAGGTATTAAACAAATTTGATGAATATTTTACTCCTGATGACGAGGATTTATTGGTTGCGATAGCGTCTAGTGCCGGTATATCTTTAGAAAATGCACAATTATTTGAAAGACAGCGTAAACTATTAGAAGAACAAAGAATCGTTCTCGACAGTTTTATTGAAACATTAGCAACATCAATAGATGCACGTGATAAAATAACCTCCGGTCATTCAACAAGAGTTAAAGCATATTCGGTATTAATTGCGCATGAATTTGGTATGGAGCAAAATGATATTTTGATTCTTGAAAAAGCGGCAGCACTCCATGATATAGGAAAAATAGGAATTAGAGATGCTGTCTTACAAAAGGAAGGTAAACTGACTCCTGAAGAATACAAGCATATACAACAACACGTTGAAATTACTCATCATATTTTGGAAAAAATTCATATGTCAAAAGATTTTCAACAAATAACTGAAATCGCTTGTTCGCATCACGAAAAATTTGACGGAACCGGATATTACAGACATTTGAAAGGTGAAGAAATACCTTTCGGCGGCAGAATTTTAGCGGTATCCGATGTGTTTGATGCTATAACCTCAAAAAGACATTATAGGGATAAAATGCCGATAGCAAAAGTTATTGATATTATAAAAGACGGTGCAGGTTCTCATTTTGATCCGTTAGTAGTAGAAAAATTTTTATCAATTCATTTAGATAAAATTGTTGAAGTATTTTGTCTGGAATCTCATATGAAAGTTAATAAAAGAGATAAATCGACATTAGAAAAATATAATCTACTTGATTTATATTACTCAATAATAAATAATTGTAGTAACAAATTACTTCAAGTGTTTAATAAATATTACGTAGGTGTGGATGTTGAACATGAATAAGATAAAAGCTTTATTATTACTGTGTATGATATTAACAACTGCTCAAGGCGGGTATGCAGAATCTGCTGCCAAGCCGCTAAAAATTAAGGCTGAAACGACAGTTGCAAATATGGATATGGTGGTAAAAGATAATTTTGTTAAGGCAAAATATGCATCTGCTGAAAATAGGTTTATTCAGAGTAATGTAAAAGCTTCATATGATGATTTTAATGATTTGATAAATAGAGCAGAACATGATGATTATGTATTTTTGCTTTACGGAATGAAAATGGCTGAATACGGCATGTTTGATTTATCAGACAGTTTAATTGAAAGACTTGATATAAATTTCTTTACATCGTCATATGTCAATGATATGAAGCGATTTTATTATCCGTCAGGGATGTTGAATCAAAAAGATATTTTATATTTGGCAGATGCTTATTCAAATATTGTGTATAATAATATGGCACTTGAAACTACTTCCGAACTTTTAAACAGCACACAAGCTGCAGAAAGTGATTATAAAAATTATTTAATTGCATTGGGGTACTATAAATCAAATAATTTGCCGCTTGCCCTGAAATATATTGATTATGCTATAAAAGAAAACGATTTAAATGTAAATTATATGGGCTTGAAAGCAAAAATATTAGCAGATTCAAAAAAGTCAAAACAAGCATTAAAAGTTTTAGCTAAAATTAAAAAAATTCCGTTTTCAACGGTAGATTTTCAAACAAAAATCAAATCAATAGAAGAGTATGTTCTTTATAAAACAGCAAAAGCAGAACCGTTAAAGGATTATCATTTAGCATATTATTATCATCTTCAAAATAAAAGTTTGCTTGCAACAAAGGTTTTACAATCTGCAATAATAACTTCAAAACAATATAGCCCTTTGATATTCGGATTATTGGGAAGAGTTTATTATGAGAATGACGAGTCTTTAAAAGCAGAAGAGTTTTCTTCCAGAGCATACAAAGAGGATAACAAAAATTATCTAGCTGCTTTGACAATGGGTGATGTAAGCTATGATAATCGTAAATATGAGGATGCTTTGAAATATTATAAACAAGCAAAAAAAATATCAAAGGATGCTGCTCCTCAAGTTGGTATAGCGAAATCATATTTGGCATTAAATGAAGTTAAAAAATCAAAAAAACTTTATGAAAAAATGCTTAAAAAGAATATTGTAAATGAAGATTTATTAGTTGAGTCGCTTAAAGTAATTCCGCAAAGAATTGATTATTATTTGCCAAAAGTAGCATCTATTGACTTATCAAATAATGATATTTGGCTTGGCTTGGCAAATCATGCGATTAAAGATGGTAATTTTAAAATGGCAATGACATATTTAAATAATTCTTATTATATTGACGAAAATAATTTTAAATATTATTATTATTTAAGCTTAGTACTAAGGGCACAAGGTGATATTGATTTGGCGGAAAAATCATTAGTAAGATGTGCTGATATAAACGCAGATTATGCATCTGCAGTAAATCGCGGATATGGAGTTTATGAAAAGTAGTATATTGATAGTGGAAGATCATGAGTTGACGCGTTTTGGCTTAAAAACAGCGTTTGAAGCATCTGACTTTATAGATGAAATTTATGAGGCAGAATCTGCTGAAAAATGTTTAGAAAAATTAAAAGCCAAAACTGTAGACCTTATTATAATGGATTTAGGCTTGCCAGGAATGGACGGGATTGAAGCAACTAAAATCATAAAAGCTTCGTATAAGGATATTAAAATCGTTATTTTAACATCCCATAATGATGAACAGGAAGTATTAAACAGTTTAAAAGCAGGAGCAAACGCATATTGTTCAAAAGAAATTAACCCAAAACGCTTGGTACAAGTTGTTCAGTCTGTTCTGGACGGAGCTGCTTGGTTTGATCCTTCTATTTCTCATATAGTGTTGGAAGCTGCAACTAAGGCTCAAGAAGCAGAACAACCTAAATCTGATAAAAATTATGGACTGACATCGAGAGAAGCCCAAATATTAAAATTAATCACAGAAGGATATAGTAATATTGAAATTGCAAATACACTGTTTGTAAGTATAAATACAACAAAAGCTCATGTTGCGAGTATTCTTCAAAAATTAGAAGTAGATGATCGTTTACAAGCAGCGTTAAAAGCTTTAAAGGAAAGATTGGTGTAATATGAGCGGATTGGCTTCAATATTGGTTGTAGATGATAATCCAAAATATTTAAAAGATGCTTTACCGATGTATGGATATGATGTATCAGTAGCAGAGGATGGTTTAGAAGCTCTAAAAATTTTAAAAGATGCAGAACCGATGTTTGATATTATACTGTTAGATGTAATGATGCCGAATATGGACGGATGGGATACTTTGAAGGCTATACGAAGCAATAAAAAAACAGAACATGTCCCTGTTATAATGATTACAGCTGTAAATGAAGAACATAAAATTGTTTCCGGTTTACGAACCGGTGCAGATGACTACATTGTTAAACCTTTTATATTACCTAACCTGTTAGCCAGAATTGAAGCTGTTTTAAGACGTAGTCGCTGGCAGAATGAATCTTCTTCTAAAAAGGATAAAACTTTAAACAAAGATATAAATATTGACGCTCTGACGCCAAAAGAAAAAGAAGTTTTGGAACTTTTGGCTAAAGGAGCTACTAACCAAGATATAGCTGATAAATTATGTGTTAGAGATGTAACGGTAAAAACACACCTAAATAGTATTTTTAAAAAATTAAAGGTTTCAAATCGAACACAAGCAGTATTATTAGCCATGGAAATTAATTTAATTAATTAGGAGAATTTGGTAATGCTTTCAAAAGATGAATTGGTAGAACTCATAACAAAGGATATCGACAGTTTTAATAAAGAAATCTTAAATTCAGAGGGTGTTGATTTAAGTGAAACAGATTTTTCCGGCTTAAATATTGAAGGAGCAGAATTTGTTAACGTTGATTTAACATCATCATCTTTTGCGGATTCACATTTGATCTCTGTAAAGTTTGATGATTGCGATTTGACTTCTGTAGACTTTACGAGAGCAAATCTTGTTGAGTGTTTGTTTAATAATTCAGTTTTAAATGGTACCGATTTTAGTTATTCAACTATTGATTATTGTAATTTTAATGAGTCAGATATGGCAGGTTCGATGTTGCAAGGAGCTGATTTGACAAACTCCGACATGTCAATGGCTGAGAATTTGAATGCAAGCAGGTTTGATGAAGAAACTATATGGCCTGATAATGAATATTTACCTGAAGAATTTGATACTACGTGCTCATCAGACTTGTCCTCTCTAAAGGATGACGATGATTATGAGCCGTCTGATTATTAATAAATATTTACAAAAAATAATGCCCTCTTGCTAAAAAAAAAAGTTTCAGTTAAACTGGTGGTACACTAGAATAGAAAGAAGGAATATAATTATGGCAAAAACTTGTGAAATATGTGGAAAAGGAACTTTGAAAGCTGCTAAGCTTACATTCTCTCATAAACAAATTGTAAAGAGACAATCTCCAAACTTACAAGAAATAAGAGTTCTTGATAATAATGGACATGCTGTAAAGAAGACGGTTTGTACTTCTTGCTTAAAAGCAGGTAAAGTTCAGAAAGCTATATAATAGCATTAAATAATCAAAAAAAGAGGTATTACTTAATGTAATACCTCTTTTTTTTGAATCATTTTTGTAACGATTTGTAACGATTTAAAAAAAAATCCTAAAGTTTTTCAAAAAAATGCCGATATACATGGGGTAAAGAAAAGAAAAATTTAAAAGGAGTAGAAAAATGACAGACGGAATTGGAAGAATATTTGGCGGTAATAGCTATGGTGTAGGCGGATATGTGCCTCAAAGGAAACAAGAAGAACAAGTAGCACCGCAAGAACAAGAATTTACACAACAAGAAAGAACAGAAGTAGATCCGAATAAAGTCATGGATTTCTTGAATGCAAATAACTTTTTTGTAGCACAAACCAATGCACCGGCACCAGCTGTAGGCGTTGAAACAGATCCTACTGTTGCAGATAGAGTAGCAGGTTATATGGATAACTTTGAGTTAATCTACGGAATAGTAGAGCAAGAATTTGGAATTGAATTAGCACCAAAAATTATGGATTTTATAATGGACCGCTTAATGGGTATGGTTAAATAAAATTTTCTACACACATATTTTTCTACACTTTTTTACAATAAAGGCTGAGTTTTATCAGCCTTTTTATTTGATTTAGCCTTATAGTATTCTTAGATTAAGAAATATTACAATAAATTTTAAAAAGTTGTTGACATTAAAAATTGATGTTTTATTATAGAATTTGTCGGTGAGGAAACCGCCGGTGCAGATGAGTGCAATGGATGCAGAAGGATTCAAAAAGAATACCGAGGTCTCCAAATTTAATGCACATCTTGAGGAAGTATGAAGTAATCAAGAATCGGCACGAACACAAACCCGAATTTAGAGGCTTTGATAAATAGCAATCAGGTTTAGAAATTTAGATGGCGAAAGCTTAATATTTGAACCTTGACAATAGCATAATAAAGACATCGAATGTGTATACATTTGAAAAACTTGTTCAATTCAGAAAGAATGGACGGACA
>CADCNZ010000184.1 GCA_902802935.1 uncultured bacterium
AATGCTTCATCACAGCTTAATTGATCTACTACAACTTTTTTTACTTTTTCTAATGTACTCATGTTTTAATCCTCTTATTTATTGTGTAATACACTATTCTACTCAATTATATCCGTTAAAGATATTTTTGCAATAAAGTTACAAAATTGTTACAGTTCGTTAAATTATCAATCCGCCAGAAACTTCTATTGCTTGACCTGTAACATAATCTGTATCCAGTGCTAAGAATTTTACAACTTTAGCAATGTCTTCCGGCGTACCCAGTCTTCTCATAGGAATAAGTTTCATATATTCATCAGTATTTCCCAAATCAGCTGTCATTGCAGTTTGAATAAATCCAGGGCAAACTGCATTAACACGGATATTTCTGGAACCAAATTCCTTTGCAAGAGTTTTTGTTAAGCCTATTAAACCTGCTTTGGAAGCCGAGTAATTTGCTTGTCCTGCATTACCATGAAGACCTACTACTGATGACATATTAATAATTGAACCTTGACGTGCTTTCATCATATGTTTTATTACAGCATGCGTTACATAGTATGCTGAACCTAAGTTAATTTTAATAACTCTTTCCCATTGTTCTGCGTCCATTCTTACAAAAAGGCCGTCTTTTGTAATCCCTGCGTTGTTCAAAAGGATGTCAATTTTGCCATGCTCTGCAATCATTTTTTCTACTGCGGCTTGAACTTGTTCATCATTCGATACGTCAAATTGGTAAAACCAAGCATTGACACCAAGAGCTTTTATCTCATCAATAGCGGGTTGAGCCTTTTCTGCGTCGCAAATATCATTAATAATGATATCGCATCCTGCTGCAGCAAGTTCCTTGGCGCAGCTAAAACCAATACCTCTTGAACCGCCTGTAATTAAAGCAATTTTTCTTTCACTCATTAATCTTTCTCCTTATTCTGGTAATAGATTTTATCTGTTTTTCACAAAGACAAATCTATAATGTCTTATATCCTAACATTTTAAATTCCAATGAAAACATTTTAGCACAAATATTTATTTTGTTTTCAACAACTTGCATGCTCCGTAATATTCGTAAGAATACAACAAGTATTCTACCTTTGTTCCGGTTGTTTTATATGCGCCAATATCATATGACCTGATTAAATTTGAGTGTTCGGCCAGAGCTTTTGAAAGTTCATTCATTTGAACTTCATTAAAGTAGCACTGTTTGTAATCAACCCACTCATTCTTGTTTAACTTTAACCAAGGATTATATTGAGTTTTATATTCACAAGTTTTTTGCGGTGTCATGCCTACAACAACATATTTATAAGTTCCTGTCCAATCCATATAATCAGATGGTGTACAATTAGAAAAATTATTTATAAAATATGGGTCATAATATGTCGGCATCAAATGTTTCCCATATTTAGTATATGAATTTCTGGTTGCTCCGAAAACAGACATGCCGCAAAATATAAATATATATATAAGTATAATTGACTTTTTCACATAAAAATTGTAACAGGTTTATTACATTACATCAAGAAATTTAAAGCACAGGCTATTTCTAAAAGTGCCTTTGCTGAGGGTTCAAAAGTATTTCTGAGAGCTTTTCAGAACCTCTAAATTTTCTTTTTTTAAGCTTATCTGCTGCTAAATTATTATTGTATTTAACAAATTGATGTTCAAAGACACATCTTCCTTGCCAAGCATCAATTATCAAATAACAAGCCTTAGGCTCCGGTGTAAATGGTCTTCCTACACTTCCGACATTGACAACCGTTTGTTTTTTTGTTGTCTGGAAACCGCAAGGAATGTGGGTGTGGCCGCATAAAACAACATCCGCATCAACATTCTCAAGCATTTTTTCTACTTCTGACATAGGTGTATCAGGCAAAATATCTTCATTATTTTTTCGCGGAGAACCATGTACTAACAAAAATTTTACTCCGGATTCTTCTATTTCTTGTTGTATTTTTAAATTTTTTAAAAAGAATTTTTCATCAGGTGCAATAACAGATACATCATTCTTCAATGCTTCTGCCATAACAGGAGCTTTTTCTTTTAGTTTTTGATACAATTCCTCTGAAAAATCTGCAATCATTAAATCTGTATTTCCCTGAATCATTGTATACGCAGGATTTGACATTTTACCAATAAAAAAATTTATTACAGATGAAGGTTCAGGGCCTGCCATTGCATAATCACCCAATACAAAAATGCGTTCACATTCTTTCTTTTTAATATCCTCCATAACAGCTTCCAATGCTTCCATATTTCCATGAATATCAGATATTACAGCAATTTTCATACAAACTCCTTTTTTTATCGTATAATAATTATATCATGATATTAAGACGTAAATCTAAACAAATTTCTATAGGTAATGTAAAAGTGGGCGGAGATGCCCCGATAAGCGTACAATCAATGTGTAACACTGATACTCGAGATGTTGCTGCGACACTTGATCAGATTGGGCAACTGGCTGCAGCAGGATGCGAAATAGCAAGACTGGCTGTTTTAAATAAAGATGCTGCCGCAGCAATAAAGGATATTGTTGCAAAATCGCCAATTCCGTTAGTTGCAGATATTCATTTTGATTATAGATTGGCGCTTACGTGTATTGAAAACGGAATAAATGCGTTGCGTATAAACCCAGGAAATATTGGGAAAAGAGAACATACTATGAAAGTAGTTGAAGAGGCTAAAAACCATAACATTCCCATAAGGATAGGCATAAACGCAGGCTCTTTAGAAAAAGAATTTTCAGAAAAAGATATTCCTCTTGCTGAAAAAATGGTTTTGAGTGCGTTAAGACACATAGAAATTCTTGAAGATTTAAATTTTTATGATACAAAAATTTCCCTAAAATCATCTGATGTATTAACAACAATTGAAGCATATCAATTAATTGCAAAAAAAGTAGATTATCCGCTTCATCTTGGTATTACAGAAGCAGGAACACTTAAAAGCGGACTTATAAAATCTTCAGTCGGAATAGGTTCTCTTCTCAGCCAAGGAATAGGTGATACTATAAGAGTTTCTCTTACGGAAGATCCTGTAGAAGAAGTTCATGCCGGATTTGGAATTTTAAAGTCTTTAGGACTTAGAAAAAAGGGAATAAATTTTATTTCTTGTCCGACTTGCGGAAGAACACAAATCGATCTTATAGGGCTTGCAAAAAAAGTTGAGGATAGATTCAAAGACCTAAATCTTCCTATTACTATTGCTGTTATGGGCTGTCCGGTTAATGGTCCAGGGGAAGCGAAGCATGCTGATTTTGGCATTGCAGGCGCAATAAAAGAAGGATATATTTTTAAAAAAGGAGAAATTATAGCAAGGGTTCCCGAATCCGACTTGATTAATTCTTTAGAAAATATTATAATGGAAACATATAGTTCAGTTAAATAAGAATGGGTGTTATGAAAAGAAATTTTGTATTATTAGTTGCATTATGCACAGTATTTTGCTTAAAAGCGAACGCTTCTGTTACACCGGATCAGGTATCAGATCCAGAGTATTTGATTAATAGTGGTTTTTCTGAAATGACGGCAGAAGAAATTTTAATTATGAAGAATAGGGTTGCAGGTAAATCTGTAGAGCCTTTATACGACAAGTCGCACAATAAGTTTGTAAGATTTTGGCGTAATATGTATGGGTATATAGATCCTGCTTGGGATACGGATGAAAGATTGCATCACAATATACAACCGTCTCCAAATTGGAAAGACTTGTAATTTTAAAAGATTATTTTAAATTAATAAGGTACTGATAATATTTAATATTATTAGTACCTTATTAATTTTGTTATATAATTATTTTATGGAAAAATTTAGATTTTTGACTTCAGGTGAAAGTCACGGAAAATGTTTAACAGCTATCATAGAGGGAGTTCCTGCCGGTTTTAGGATAAAAACCTCTATCATAAACGAAGAATTAGCTCGCCGCCAAGCCGGATATGGCAGAGGCGGACGGATGAAGATTGAACACGATACTGTAGAAATTAAATCAGGAGTTCGATTTGGTAAATCTACAGGTGCACCTATATGTTTAGAAATTAAAAACAAAGATTATGAAAATTGGCAAGATGTTATGAATACAGAACATCTGGATTATCCGGCACAAGATGTAATAAAGAAAATCGAAGAAAAATCTTTTACAACAGTTCGTCCAGGACATGCTGATTATGCAGGGGCAATAAAATACAAGCTCAGTGATTTAAGAGATGTACTTGAACGTTCAAGCGCAAGGAAAACAGCTATAGAAGTTGCGGTTGGCTCAGTTGCAAAACAAATTTTACGGGAATTTGGTATTATGGGATTTTCTCATGTTATTCAAATAGGGAACGTGAAATTGGATTTTTATCCTAAAACATACACTCTTATAAAAGAAAAAGCTGAAAAATCTGATGTGAGATGTGCTGATGATTTGACTGCTGATAGAATGCGTAATGCAATTGATGAAGCGGCAGAAGCAGGAGATACTCTGGGCGGAAAATTTGAAGTGATTTTTGGTAATCTTCCAATAGGTTTAGGCTCCTATGTTCACTGGGACAAGATGATTGACGGACGTCTTGCTCAAGCTATAATGAGCATTCCTGCAGTAAAAGCTGTTGAAATTGGCGCAGGTGTTGATGCAGCATACTTAAAAGGCTCTCAAATGCACGATGAACTTTTTGTAAAAAATAAGACCGTTTATAGAAATACAAATAATGCCGGCGGTATTGAAGGCGGCATGACAAACGGTGAAACTTTAATTATAAAAGGAACAATGAAAGCTATTCCTACTATGCGAAAAGCTCTTGCCACAATAGATATTAATAATTTTAATCCTGCAAGTGCACATTTTGAAAGATCAGATACTTGTGCAGTTCCTGCGTGTGCAGTTGTTGCAGAAGCCAGAGCGGCAATAATTCTTGTGGATGCTTTATTATCGAAGCTGGGTGGAGATAGCTTGGAAGAAATAAAGGCAAGATATGAATTCTAATATTGTACTTATAGGCATGCCGGCATGCGGGAAAACAACTATAGGGCATTTGTTATCTGAAAAGCTCACGGATTATACGCTTATTGACACCGATAGTGTTATTGTAAAAACTCAAGGAATGTCAATAAATGATATTTTTGCAAAATTTTCGGAAGATTATTTTAGAAAGCTCGAGTATGATACTATAAAAATGGTAGCAAACGGAAACAAAAAAATTCTTTCGATTGGAGGAGGTGCATTCGAAAATCCGGATTCGCGAGCAACATTATTAAAATTCGGAAAAGTATTCTATTTGAAATCCAGTCTTGATATACTATATTATAGAATTTCTGAAGATTCTACAAGACCACTTTTAAAAAAAGCAAATCCTAAAGAAGCATTGGAAAAACTTTTAAAAACAAGAGAAGAAAACTATAACAAAGCACATTTTATAATTGATACAGACAAAAAAGATCCGGAAGAAATAATAGGATTAATCTTAAATGAAACAAATTCTTAAAGTTCATATTAGCGAAAATAAAGAATACGATATAGAAATTTCCGACTCAAGTTTTGGAAAACTCAATCAGGAAATTTATGAAATAACACGCGGTCAAAAACGCTTAGTTGTTTTTTCAGAAAAAGTTTACAATCTTTATTTTGATGATTTGAATTTTTCTGACGAAGAGGTGTTTGTATTAAAAGACGGTGAAATACAAAAAAATTATAAAAATTATTTAAAAATAATAGATCGTGCTATGCAGTTAGGTTTAACTCGAAAGGATGTAATCATTGCGGTTGGAGGCGGTGTTGTGGGTGATATAGCCGGTTTTGCTGCTTCTACATACATGCGAGGAATCGATTTTATTCAAATTCCAACTACTCTTTTATCAGCTGTTGATTCTTCTGTAGGAGGAAAAACTGCTATAGACTTAGCAGATGCAAAAAATATTTTAGGAACATTTTACCAGCCTAAAAAAGTATTTATTAATATTAATTTCTTGAAAACTCTTGACAATAAACAATATAAATCCGGAATGGGTGAAGTATTAAAATATGCTTTTATAGAAGATAGCTGCAATTACAAAACGCCGTTATTCTTGTTTGAATTTTTAACACTTGGTTGCGAAAAAATATTACAACGCGAACCTTTAACAATAATTAGAATGATTGAGTATTGTCTAAACTTGAAAATATCTGTTGTTACGAAAGATGAAAAAGAAAGTGGTTTGCGCAAGATATTGAATTTTGGACATACATTCGCACATGCACTGGAAACCATTACAAAGTATAAAAAGTATACGCATGGTGAAGCTGTTGTGTATGGTATATATTTTATTCTATATTGGGCTTACAAAAAAGACTTAATATCGTATTCATATTATAGACTTTCTATTGAACTACTTGAAAAATATGGTTTTAAACCTCTTGATAAGAAATATGATGTCAAGCAAATGCTCCATATTATGAAAAAAGATAAAAAGGTTTCGGATGAAAAAATTACATTTATAATTCCCGAAGATAAAAAAATGGTCAAAGAAATAAAATTATCTGATGATGAAGTAGTCAATATGCTTAATATAATGTATGAAGAGAGTTTTTCTTAAATAGAAGTTTTTACTAAGTTAAAAAATTTATCCCTTAACGGCACCCTCTGTCGGATTATTTATTAAATATTTTTTACCCAATACAAATACTGCTATTACTGGAATTGAGCAAATACATGAACACGCCATAAGCTCTCCCCAAAGTGTAATTTCTCTAAAAGTACCTTTAAATATAGTAAGTCCTACAGCCAAAGTTCGCATACTTTCTGTATTAGTAACTATCAGCGGCCACATAAAGCTATTCCAAGTTGTTACAAATGTAAAAATACTAAGTGTTGCTATAGCAGGCAAAGCGCAAGGAATTGCAATTTTGATAAATGTTTCATATTCATTACATCCGTCTAACTTAGAAGCATCTTCTAATTCGCTTGAGAAATTTGTAAAGTATTGTCGCATCATAAATACACCAAAACCGCCAAAAAATCCTGGCACAATCATTGCCTGATATGTATTTATCCATCCTAATTTACTCATAAGATAAAATAACGGAACGATATTAACCTGTGAAGGTACCATCATAGAAAGTATAATTATATAAAATAAGATTTCTTTATATTTAAAATTAAATCTTGCAAAACCATATCCGGCTAGAGAAGCTATAATAACTTGTCCGATTGTTGTTGTTAATGCAACAATTAAGCTGTTTAAAAAATACTTTACTACAGGAATATAGTAAAATACATTTTTATAAGAGCAGAATGATAAATTTATATTTTTATAATCAGTAAAAATGTTTTCATTTCCGCTTAAAGATATCAAGAACATAACAAAAAACGGAACAAGCATTGAAATTGCTAATAATACCAGAACAAAATATAAGAATATTTTTTTCATAAGTATATTTTACCATGATTGATAATAAATCAATTTAACTCAATGTATATTGAGTTAAATTGAAGAATTTGTTTTTTTTTTGTTAACTTCATTTTCTTCTTCTCTTTATTTGCGAGGCAAAGAGAATTTTCATCTTCACTTACAAATTTGTATTAAGAACT
>CADCNZ010000185.1 GCA_902802935.1 uncultured bacterium
GGAGTATAGAAGAGAATGAAAAAATTATTTAGCATAATACTATCATTTTTGATGTTCTTTATGTATAGTGGTGCGTCTTGTGCAATAGCAGCTGTTCAAGCGCCGCAACAAGCACTAAAGGCATCTCCGAATGCTAGAACAATTGAGTTTGCTTTTGTATTTGACGGTCCGTCTGACAAAAACGAATCAGTTTTAAAAACATTCCAAACAACAATTACCAAGTCATTATTACCTGATTATAAGGCTTCTTTCCCGAAAGAGCTTATATTCACAGGAGATTGGACAAAACAAGGTGCTATTAACGCTTCTAACAAAGCTCTTGCTTCAAGAGCACTTATGGTAATTTCTCTTGGATACCTATCCAGCAACTACTATGCTGATAAGAAAAATAAAAATAAATATGTTGTAACAATTGATGAATACGGTTTAAGAGATTTTGGTGATAAATTTTTTAACCCTCTTCAACAATCGGTAAACGACTTTATTACATTTAAAAAGCTTGTTCCTGAACAAACAAAAGCTGCGATTTTGTTTAACGAAAATTTCTATAAAACACAGTCTAATTGGAATGCCATTATATCTAAAAAATTGAAAGACAAAGGCTGTGACATTGATTTTGTAGTTATTCCTATAAGCAGCAAGGACTTGAATGGCTCTTTGGCTAAAATACCGAATGACGTCAATTCAGTTTTTGTAACACCTTTGTTTAACCTTTCAACAGAACAAAGAAAAGATTTATATACATATATTAATAATAGAAAGTTACCTTCTTTTGCATCAGTTGGAGAAGAAGATGTTGAATTAGGTGCAATGCTTGGTGTTTCAACTTTTGATGCAGACAGAAAAATAGCGGAAGCAACTTCTTTTAACATCCATGGTGTACTTCACGGAAATGCCGTAAAGAATGAGAAAATTCCTTTCTATGATGATAAAGTTATTTTCTATAACTCAGATTCGGGTGAAGCAATCGGCTATGTTCCGCCTTTGAGACTACTAAATAACTCTACAGTTATATCACACAAAGAGTTGCCAAAATACGACTTAAATGCGCTTTTAACATCTCTTGATAAAAGCAACTTGGATATGGCAAGAAAACAATATTTGGTTAGTGCTGCAAGACGCTCTGTTGCAAGTGCCTATTTGAGATATTTACCAACTTTGAGACTGGATTTGGGTTATCAGACTTATAATAGTAGTTATGCATCATCATATTCTGATATACCTACCAGAGCCGGAGTTTTGACTATTGGTATGGATCAGATTCTTTATTCTCCTGATTTGGTAACAAATATTATTGTTAAGCACAAAAAACTAAAATTTAACAAGGCTGAAGAAGCTCTTACAAAAGCAAATATAGAATATCAAACTGCAAACTTGTTTATTGATATGCTGATGCTTGAAAATATGATAAAAGTTCAAGAAGAATTTGTCACAGAAGCAAGAGAAAGTTTGGCAATAGCAAGAGTTAGGGAGAAAACCGGTAAGTGCGGAAAAGAAGAAACTCTACGCTGGGCCGGCGAAGTTAGTGAAGCTGAGAAGAAGCTTCTTAGCATGCAAGCTGAATACAAAAATATAAAAGTTCACGTTAACAAACTTTTAAATCAAGATCAAAAAACAGATTTCAAATTTGTTCCTTTAACAGCTAGCGATCCTGCGTTTTTCTCATCAGATTTGCACATCATTGACCACGTAAGAAACCCGAAGAAGTTAGAATTGTTTACAGATTTACTTGTAAAAGAGGTAATATATTTATCTCCTGAGACAACAAAACTCAAAGCAGCTATTGGTATGAAAAAAGCTGAAATGTCAAACTACGGACAAAAATTCTTTATGCCAAATGCTAAAATGTCTTTAGAATACACCACTCAATTTGACAGACATATTCCTTATGAGGACGCCGGTCACAATATGATTAAGGCTGGTACAGCAGGAGCTGCTGCTGCAGGTCAAGTATTACATCCTGTTTATCACGTACCTTTAACACCGGCTCAAGCTTGGGGAGCTTCTCCATACTTAGGATTAGATAAAAATTCTTTCAGATTTTTAATTGCCGCTCAATGGAAACCTATAGAAGGCGGGCACAAGATTGCTGAAATTGCAAGATGCAAGTCTGAATTAAATGAATTAAACGCATACCTTGATGAAGTTAATACGGAAATAGAAATGCAAGTTCGTTCAGTTGTAAACCGTGCAATATCCAAATACTTTATAATTGAAAAATCATATAAAGCAATGTTTGCACAAGGTGAAAACTATCAGATGGTTAAGAAAAAATACCTGTTAGGTCAGGTACCTATTAACCAAATGGCAGATGCTCAACACCTTTATATGAGTGCAAAATTGGATGCTTTAAATTCTCAATATGAATTCTTTAAAGAACTTATATGGGTACAAAGAGGACTTTTATCTGTTAACTGGACTAAAGCAAGTCCTGAAATCAAAGAATGGATTAAAAAAGTTCCTACTATATTACCTGCAGAAGAAGATTTTACTCTGTAGTAATGGTAAATATAA
>CADCNZ010000186.1 GCA_902802935.1 uncultured bacterium
GCAACTTTATAATACTCATCAATTTTTTTCATGATACTTGCTTCGGATGAAATTACGGGTTCAATAGAGCATTCTGCCGTTTCAATAATTTTATCAATCGCAAACAAGTCCAATGGATCTGACATTGCAACAGTGAGAACTTCTTCTATTTTGAAAAGAGGAATAATCTTATATCTTCTTGCATCAGGAAACGAAATAAATTTAAAACATTTTGGATCAGGAGTATAATCTTCTAAATTGACATAAGGAATATGGAGCTTTGATTCCAAAAATTTTAACAAAGTATCTTCTCCAAGTATGCCGGAATTAATAAGCGCCTGTCCGATATTAATTCTTTGAACATTAGCTAATTCTTCTGCCTTTTCCAAAGTTTCATAGGAGACTATCCCGTCTCTTACGAGTTCATATTTTAATTTTTCCAGTGTTTTATTTGTTATTGTTTCCATATCTTACCTTACTTAACAAGTTTTTTTGAAAAATGCTTCATTAATTTACCTATGCCGTTACGCATTTTTACAAATGGGTTTGACTTTGCTGATGCGCTTTGTGATACAAAACTATCAACTGTCGAAATAAAATCTTTGCCTGCATTATGTTCGGGAATACCGTTTACAATTCGGTTATATTTTGGCTTTGGGACCTCTGTCATTTCAAAAGGTGTCATAATTGTTGATACCGGTAAATCTGATATTCCGAATATTTTCCCCATAATTAGTTCTCCTCTGCTTTTCCAAGATATTCTTCTACTTTGCTTACAATTTGGTCGAGTTCAAACGGTTTTGTAATATATTCATTTACTCCTGTTTCTTCTCCGATAGCTTTATCTTCAAGCTGAGAACGGGCTGTAACCATAATTATCGGAATATCTTTATATTTCGCGTCATATTTTAGAAGCCTGCTGATTTTGTATCCGTTAATTTTTGGCATCATAACATCCAGTATAATTAAATCCGGCATGATTTCTTTTGCAAGCTTAAGTCCATCTTCACCGTTAAAGGCTGTATAGCACACAAATCCCGAAACTTCTAAGACGAACTTCAGACTTTCTACGATATCTTGTTCATCATCTACTATAAGAATCTTTTTCATGTGTATCTCCTTCAATTTCGTATGAATACATTATATCACATTTACCGTACAAATCCTCTTTTTCAGCTACAACAGAATCAATCTTTTTCTTTAAGAATTCTGCAGACGGAATATCACCTTCCATAAGTATTATTGTAAGAGTTGTCATAATCCCTTCGTGCTCAATTAAAGAATTTGCCATATAGGTTTTGCTTAAAAGGTTATTTTCTTTTAAAAGGTTTTCAATAACTTCATTTGTCGATTTAATTTTTATTACCGCAACTGTTGTGCCGTTCGAACGAGCTTTTTGTACAAGTTGTTTGCGAATCATTGTAAAGTTAGATTTATCGTTTGCAATAGGAATTACAAAATAGAATTTTGAACCTTTGTTAATTTCGCTGTCGCACCAAATTGCGCCATTATGAGATTCCATCAGCTGTCTTGCAATAGGAAGTCCCAAACCCGAACCACCCACTTTTCGCGAAAGTGAATTCTCAATTTGTGCAAATTTGTCAAAAACGTGGTTTAGGTCCTTACGCTCGATACCGATTCCGTGGTCTTCAACACAAACTTGCAGATAATTTCCTTGAAGTTTTTTTATGTCTTCTTCGAAACAATTGTCATATTGTAGTTCCCTTGCATTAACAACTTTTGATGAAATTTCAATTTCTCCTGCTTCGGGAGTAAATTTTATAGCATTAGAAACAAGGTTTGTGAGTACTTGTTCAAGACGATTAGAATCTGCATAAACTTCAACATCTTCGCCGGAAGATACATAATTTATTGTAAGATTTTTTTCTTTGGCAACTTCAGTTAAGTTGGTTTTTACATATTCAATAACAGGTTCTACGTGCATAAGTTCAAATTTGAAGTCCATTTTACCGGCTTCGATTTTTGAAATATCCAAGAGATCGTTAATGATGCCTGAAAGTCTTATTGCATTTCGTTTTCCCATTGAAACAAATTTCTCTATATTCTCTGTCATTTCACCGGCTTTGCCGCTTAATATAATATCCATAGCATTTTTTATTGCAGTTAAGGGTGTTCTGAGCTCGTGAGAAACAATTGAAATAAATTCTGATTTTAGTCTTTCAAGCTTCTGTAATTTTCTGTTAGTAGCTTTCAATTCTTGTGTAAAAGATGCACTTTGAAGCGGAATAGTTACCTGCTGAACAAGCGTTTGAAAAACTGTTGCATCTTCTGTTGAAAAAGGTTTTTCTCTATAAATTTCTGTGAATCCGAAAAACTCATCATTAAGAGAAATAGGAGCAAACATATTATCAAATCTAAGAATTGAAAAATCATACTCTTGAATATTATGTTTAATATTTTTTTCTATTTTAAGATTCCCGATTTTTATATCAAAAGGCGGGTCGCTTAAAAGAGATTTGTAGCTCAAAATAGCACGAAGCTTAAGAGCTTCTAACAGCCTGTCAGATATTTTGTATAAAGAATTTATAATTAAAACAGGTTCGCGTTCCGAACGAAAAATAAGTGTGCAAGACAACTCAAAATTCAAAGATTTTTCAATACCTTCAATCATTATTTGTATTAGTTTGTCTTTATCAAGAGAGCCTGCCAGTTGTGAACTTGTATTGTATAAAACGTTTAATTGATATAGGCTTGCGGCAAGTTCTTGGTTTGATTTTGCCATTTTGAGAAGTGATTGCCTTGTTCGCAAACTTGAATCAACAGTAGCTGATAAAAGTTTTTTATCAATTGGAGTTTTTATAAAAAGATTTACGTTGTGTGTAACGTCTTTATTATGCTCTTTGTTTCCTAAAATAAGCAGAATAACAACAGGAAATTGTTTGATTTTCCTGCATAAAGGTTTTAGGTCTAAAGATTCAATGTCTCCGTCTACAAGTATTATATCCGGCTCTTCGACTTTTAGAATGTCAAAAATCATTGTCTCTTCTGTACAGGTGATTACTTCATCTGCATGGAAGACTTCTTTAACAACCTTCTCCTTCTCACTATCCTCGCTAATCAACAAAAACTTTGTCATATCAACATAATATCAGAAAATAACTAATAAATGCAATTTGTTAAAATAGCTTATAAACTTGTAATCCGAAAAAAGAAAGTTGAAAAATAAATCGAGCAAAAAATCACTATAAAGAATAGAATCGTGACAACCGGCACTTATTTATAAAATCTTAATAATCCTTACAGAAGCAACGTTATTGACATGATACAATCAGCATAATAAAATGATAATTGAGGAATTTAATCACTATTTAAAAAGGAGACATATAATGCCAAAAGTACTAGAAAAAGAAAAGAAAACTGTAAAATCAACTGGTTTGGTTGATAACGTGGAAGCTTTAAACAGCTTGCTTGACAGAGTAAAAAAAGCTCAGGAAGAATATTCAAAATTCTCTCAGGAAGATGTTGACAGAATATTTAAAGCAGCAGCAACCGCGGCTGATAAAATGAGAATCCCTCTTGCAAAGATGGCTGTAGAAGATACAGGCATGGGTGTTCTTGAAGATAAAATTATTAAAAATCACTTTGCATCAGAATACATTTATAATAAGCACAAAAATGCAAAAACCTGCGGTGTTATAAGTGTTGATAAAGAAAACGGTATTAAAATCGTAGCTGAACCTCTCGGAATATTAGCAGGTATTATTCCTACTACTAACCCTACTTCAACTGCTATTTTTAAATCATTAATCGCATTAAAAACAAGAAACGCAATTGTATTTTCACCACACCCGCGTGCAACAAAATCAACAATAGAAGCTGCAAAAGTTGTTCTTGAAGCTGCTGTTGAAGCAGGTGCGCCAAAAGATATTATAGGATGGATTGACGTTCCTTCAATGGAATTATCTGATGCACTTTTACACCATCCGAATATTGCATGTATTTTAGCAACAGGCGGTCCTGGCATGGTAAAAGCAGCTTATTCATCAGGCAAACCTGCATTAGGTGTAGGTCCTGGTAATACTGCAGCTGTTATTGATGAAACAGCTGATATTAAAATGGCAGTTTCTTCTGTCCTTATGTCTAAAACATTTGATAACGGTATGATTTGTGCTTCTGAACAATCAGTTATCGTTGTTGAAGATATTTATGAAGAAGTTAAAAAAGAATTTATATACAGAGGCGCTTACCTTGTTAAAAAAGAAGATGAAAAGAAAATGATTGAACTTCCGTTCATTGATCCGCAAAGAGGAACTGCTCATCCTCTTATCGTAGGTCAAAGCGCTCATAGAATTGCAGAACTTTCAGGTTTTTCAATTCCGGAGGATTCAAAAGTATTGCTTTGCGAAAGAGCAAAATTAGATTGGAATGACCCGTTCTCAAGAGAAAAATTATCTCCGATTTTGACAATGTACAAGGCTAAATCTTTTGAAGAAGCTGCTGACATGGCTTACGAATTAGTATTGAAAGGCGGCGCAGGTCACACTTCTGTTCTATATACAGACGAAAGAAAATCTGAAAGAATTAATGCTTATGCAGAAAAAATGCCTTCTTGCAGAATTTTGATTAACTCTCCGTCATCACAAGGCGGTATCGGTGATTTGTTCAACTTCAAACTTGAACCATCATTATCATTAGGATGCGGTTCATGGGGCGGAAATGCTGTATCAGGTAACATTGGTGTTGAACATTTATTAAACTACAAAACTGTAGCTGAAAGGAGAGAAAATATGTTATGGTTCAAGGTTCCGCCAAAAGTTTACTTTAAAAGAGGCTGCATTGATTTAGCGCTTAGAGAACTCAAAGGTAAAAAACGTGCATTTATTGTAACAGACCGTTTCTTATTTAATTCCGGTGCTGTTGATATAATTACACGAAC
>CADCNZ010000187.1 GCA_902802935.1 uncultured bacterium
AAGCTGAGTTGTAGTCATTCCTAAAAACTCTCTGATTGTTTTTAACCAACCTTGAGGAGGAATTTCTATCATAACTTTTTTCAATGCATCAAACTTCTTCTGGTAATTGCGTCTTAGTATTGTTTTACTATCCATTATATTAACCTTTATGTTATAATATATTTAATTATATTATAATACATATATTAAACATATTCAACATGCAATATAATATAAAAGTTATAAGTATTTACAAACTAATAATGAATTTTTATTGCACGGTTTGCAAAATATCTACATTTAGACACGCCTGGAATGGCGTATTTATTAAGGTTTTGCAATTTTGCCAGTTCGTATCCAACCTGAGGAGTTTTGTGAAAGTGTGTATACCTGCAAGGATTTTGGGTTTGTTGGTTGGTGGGTTTTAATGGGACATTTGTGTAGATTATCGGGGAGGTTGAGAAAAGTCGATGTAGAGTTTGAGAATATTCTCAAACTTTTTAAGTTTTGAGGGAAATATTTCAAAACTCCCTGATACAAATTCTTAAACTCCCTGATAATTCATTCTCAAACTAACTGATACTTTTTTGATAAGTTTTGTATTATTTTGTGTTTTAACGTTAATTCTAATTTCAAATTATTATTTACCATTTTAAAAATTAATAACCTAAATAACAAAACTTATAATGATTTTATTTCAAGATTATTAATTTGATTATCAATTTCTATTTTATTAATAACAGCTTTCACATACTGATCAATTGTTTTATTGTTTGAATAATCGGCGTTTGCAATAATATTAACTCTATCTTCTTCAATAAGATGCTTTGCTTTATCTTTTTTACCTTTTTTGGCAGAATTATATACTGCAATAGAGTGTCCCCCGTTGACTTTAACCATTTTCATTGCTGGTATATCTGTTTCGCCATCTCCAATAAAAATCATATTTTTAAACGGCACGGGACGGTCACTTTCTTTGACATAGGCATTGATTGTTTTGTTGTCATTGATATCACAACATCCTTTATTAATTCGAAATAAATATTGCGTTTTTGATGTGTAGTTTACGACATTTGCAGGCCAACAAGGTACTCCATTAGCATCATATATGTAAGCAGATGCAAAAATACACTCAAAATTTTTACCGATGGAAGTGCATTCAATAATTTCTTTTAATCCAGAAGAAATTATATAGTGTTTTACATCAATGCCATGTTCTTTTCCATATTTATTTATCCTTTTAAACCAACTTTCTACTCCTTCATACAGTTCTACGGTTTTGCCATATTCGCAAAAGGCTTCTTTATTAAAAGGAACATCTTTAGCATGAGCTTCTTCAATCATCCTTTTCATATAGGCTAAGTTAAAATCCGCAGAATTATCTTGAGCGTATTTATTAGATTTTAGCCAAAATTTCTTAGGTGTAGTTTGAAGACTATCCATAAAACCATATTCTTGCATATTGCCAGGAGACAATGTTCCGTCAAAATCATAGCAGATAGCCATTGGGATCAATTTTCTTGTCAAATCTAATCACTCCTTCCTAATCTTCGAATTTTATGTCCTCTTCAGCAATGTTGTATAGTTCAATCCTATTCTTAACATCAATTCGATTAACAAGCCAACCTCGTAACTGACAATTGTGAACGAATTCTTCTATTCTGTTAACACCTTCAATTTCTTTTAATGTAATAACGACTCCAAACTTTAATCCTTCGCCCCATTTTTTATTGTCTAATCTTTCTTTTGTTTTAAGACTTATACCCCATATACCTTTATCATAAAGCTTTTTGGGACGGGATTTGGGTTTTAGAACTTCGCGAACATGCTTAACATTATCCCATTTTCTAAATTTTCTTCTTGCTTCAGCTTCATAAACATATCCAAAATCTTCTGATTGGTAATCGTTATTAATTGTTTGTATTTTTTCTCCGTTCAGCCTACCAATTGATATTTCTACTTCTGTATTAGTATAATCTACACCTTGGTTCCTTGAGCAACAAGGGAAATAACATAATGTTGCTTTTACAACAAACGGTTGTTTACCTTTGTTTATCGGAATTGGGATATTATAATTATAAGTGTCATATTTCTTTTTTACACCATATAAAATAAACTGAATTTCATCATCCTTCGTATTTACAACATTATCAATTTTTATAGGTACAACCCCGTGGCCTATAAATGATGGACTAATAGTTTGTTTGTCCCATGCGGTTGAAGAATTAATTATTAGTGCTTTTGCAACTTCACGACTTAATCCTAACACCGAAATCAAATAACATAATTTTCTTGCAATCCAAGGTGCGGCAAAGGATGTTCCTTGAACGAATTCAAAACCTTCATTAGTTGCAACTTTAATCTTATTTTTATCATCTCCTCCGTAATAACAGATATCTGGTTTTGTAAAAAATGAAAGAACTGGGCCGACTCTTGTGTAAGAAGCAGGTATATTGTTCTCATTTACAGAATTGACAACTAGAGAATTTATTGAATCTGCTGGAGCACCGATTGCCATATTTTCTTTTACAGATTTATCTTTATTCGTTCCTGCAATTACAAATATAACGTCATTTTCAAATTGAATTTTATCTAAAATAGCTGCTTCTGGAGAAATAAAATTTGGATTCACAGGAATTTTTGCACCTAATGATAAGTTCCAAACCCTGATATCACGATTTTCTTCTACTATTTGTTTTATATTTTTCAAAATACTAAAAGAACTGAAACTCTTTCCAGCAGCGACAGCAAAATGTCTAACTTTAAACCTTCCACAATTATCTTCCAGTCGAGGATTCAATGCTGGGCCATCAACAATTATTGAAGAAACTGCTGTTCCATGTTTATAATCATCATTGCCGATTTCAATTTCTTTTGGTATTAAGTTTCTAAAATCCACCCATTCTGAAAAATATACATTTTGATCAAACAAAGTATCAATTACGCCAATTACAGGTTCTTTATCCGGCGACGGAATAGATAATTTTTCTTTATTATTAAATTCAAAATCCGTTTTTGTTAGTTCAGATAAATCGCTAAGAGCCATTGATATTAAGTATGGAGCTTTGTTTTTTAGTAAAGTTATTTCATCTGGTCTTAGAAATACAGTGGTTTCATCAATAATTCTATTGTTATCAATATATATCCCAATATTTTCAAGGATTTTTGTAGTATTTATGCCAGTATCAAAAATTGAAATAATTGACTGATCAGATATACTATCCGCATTTAAGAACACATCGAACTTTGAAACATAATAGCAGTCAACCAAAATATTTAAGAAGATACTTTTTTTGATATTTTCAAAATTTATTTTTGCTTTTTCATCTATAATATCCTGAATTTGGTTATAAGTTATAGATTCTCCATAATTGATTTCGACTTCATTAATACACTTGCCAAGATCTATTATTGCCTTATTAAGCTTTTCCAATGACACATGATGAATAATTAGGTGTTTTGGAGTTTCATCATCATAGAATCTTGCACCAACAATACTTTCATTATTAAATAGACCTCGAACACGATTGCTCTTCGCTGCAACTTTGATGTAGTAAACCCCAATTAGAGCTCCTTGTATGACATTTGTTTCGTTCCAATATTTTTGTAAACGAATTAAACTATCAAGGTGTCGTTTCATTCTTTCTACAGATAAACTAGCATTTGATGGTATATTTGGAAATCCCGGAGCTGTTTTACTCTCACGTTGTTCAAATGTTCCTTTAAGTTCCAATGTTTGATTCATATACTATTACAACCCCCTAATTTTTCTTGATACTTGACTTTTTGATACCCCTGTCAATAATTCGATTTCTCTGACAGTAAAGCCTTTATCTTGTATGCTTTTAAGATCATTACAATCAACATTTTTATTCAAGGATGTATAAATGCGTTTTAAATAATCAAATTCACTATTGGGATCACTAAAGGCTAAAGACGTTTTTATAAGATTTTTTAATTCTCCAGGATACGGAAGTTCTGTTGAAAAGCTTAATATTTTTTTAAAAAGCCTCATATTTCTTCCAGCATACTTAAATTTATTTAAAAATTTATTCAACATCCTTTCAGCTATTTCAATGAGGTCTTCTTTACGATATTGACTAAAGTTTATTGTTGAATCAAAACGTCTTATTAAAGCTTTGTCAAAAGCTGAATACAAATTAGTTGTTGCTATTATTATAATATCATCACTAATAGAATCCAAACCCTTTAAAACTGCACTTGTTGCTCTTCCCATTTCTCTTATATCATTGCTATTTATTCGATCAATAGCAATTGCATCAATTTCATCAAACAAAACAATGACATTATCAGGAGACGGAATTCTTTGAAGTTCAGAAAATAAAGCAGATATGTTCTTGGAAGTTTGACCAAGTTTGCTGTCAATAATAAGATCAAAGTCGACCACATATAACTCTCTTTCCAAGATTCTCGCTATTTGTTTGGCAGTTTCAGTTTTTCCTGTTCCGGGCGGTCCTTCAAATAAAAACTTATTTACTCCTGCCCGATGCCCTATTGCATTAATAATACCAAGTACGCTATCTTTTAATGCATCAGGCAACGGAATTGATTCATTGCCAATTTCAACTTTTTTTAAGTACTTAAAATCATCTTCAATCATTTGAGGAGAGAATACATTTGCATTTGACATTAAGGACATTATATACTCGGATAGTTCATAATCTTTTATAGAATCGAAATATTTTGCTATTTCATATACTTCTTCTCTGAACGCAGCTTCATTTTTTTCTGCGTGATATCGTATTAAATTTATTACATTTTTTTTCTTCATGTTTTACCTCAATTTTATTATATACAACATGGGACATTGTGTCAATACTTTGGGACAAAAGTTTAAAAAATAGACTTTACATTCTTCCCATGGGCGGATTTCATGCTAATATAGAAATGTAGGAGAGAGTTTATGGAAAAGATTATTGATGAAATAAATCATCTTGATTTGTTTAATAATGCTGAAAAGCAAAGATTAATTGATAAATTAAGAAAGAACGATAAAGGTAAAACTGTTGTTGAATGTTTAATAAGAAAGACTGATATTGTTTTAACCCCAGAAGAAGCAGTTAGACAGCTCTATCTTGATAAATTAATCAATGAATACAAATACTCTCCTTCAAGAATCAAACTTGAACATGCAATACATTTTGGTCGAGAAGTTAAAAGAGCGGATATCGTTATATTTGAGGAAGAACGGCCAACAACAGAATATATAATTGTTGAAACAAAGAAAAAACCTGAGAAAGATGGTAAGGAACAACTTCGTAGTTATTGTAATGCAACAGGCGCAACAATGTCTGTATGGACAAATGGCTCTCAAATAACATATTACAATAGAAAAGATCCTAATTATTTTGAAGAAATACCAGATATTCCATTATCTACTCAAACTCTACGAGATATCTTAGATGAGCCGTTTACCTTAAAAGACTTAATTATAAAGGATAAAATTTTAAAGGAAGGTAAATCTCTTAGATACATTATTGAAGACATGGAAGATGAAGTTCTTGCAAATGCCGGAGTTGATGTATTTGAAGAATGTTTCAAATTGATATTTACGAAGCTTTATGATGAAAGCCTCAGCAGGAAAGATAAAGAAATTATCAATTATGAAGTTGATAAAAATTGCGAATGTGATTCTTTAGCAGACTTGGAATATAAAGACTATATAGAGCTAGTAAAGAAGATAAATGATAAAAAGTTTAGGCAATTAGAATTTAGAAATCGTGGAGAAACAGATTTAGAGCTAAAAAAGAAAATTCAAGAATTATTCGATGGTGCTAAAAAGCAATGGAAAGGTGTATTTTCTGATGATGCCAAAATAAATCTTTCTCCCTCTCATTTATCTGTCTGTGTTTCAAGCATTCAGGATATTAAATTATTTAATTCAAACCTTCAAATTATTGATGAGGCTTTTGAATACTTGGTTAATAAATCTTCTAAAGGTGAAAAAGGACAATATTTTACCCCTCGACATGTTATTGATATGTGTGTTAAAATGCTAAACCCTCAAAAAGGCGAACACATGATAGATACTGCATCGGGTTCTTGCGGTTTTCCCGTTCATACAATTTTTAAGATTACAGGGAAATTATTCTCAAATGCTGATATACCTGATGAAGAAAAAGACAATGTCTTAAAAATATTTGGAATAGATTTTGATGAAAAAGTTGTTCGTGTTGCAAGAACTTTGAATTTAATTGCCGGAGATGGTAACACAAATGTTTTACACTTAAACACATTAGATTATGATCGTTGGGGAGCAACAACAAGCTCTCGTGAGTGGTTAAGCGTGTATGGTAGTGGTATGGAAAGACTTGAAGACCTACAAGCTAATAAAGATTCTTACAAAGAATTTAATTTTGATATTCTTATGGCAAATCCTCCTTTTGCTGGCGATATAAAAGAACAAACAATATTATCAAAATATGATCTAGCTTTTAAAGATGAAAATAAAAATAAAATGAAATCAAAAGTTGGCAGAGACATTTTATTTATAGAACGAAATCTTGATTTTGTAAGACCGGGAGGACGTTTGGCAATAGTATTACCTCAAGGAAGATTTAATAATACTTCTGACAAAGATATTAGGGAGTACATTGCAAAGAAAGCAAGAATTTTGGCTGTTGTTGGATTGGATGTTAATACTTTTAAACCTCATACAGGTACAAAAACAAGTGTAATATTTTTACAAAAATGGAATGATGATGATTCTGATAAAAGATATTATTGTCCACAAGTTGAAGATTATCCAATATTTTTTGCAGTTTCTGAAAAGAGTGGTAAAGATAATTCTGGTGAATATGTATACGCTAAAGATGAAAATGGCAGATTAAAACTTGATAAACATGGTCATTATGTTGTTGATCATGATTTACACAATCATGAAAAAGATTTGCCGGATGGTATTGCAGAAGCATTTATAGATTTTGCCCAGTCTGAAAAATTATCTTTCTGGAGTGAAAATTAATGAAATACTCTGTAGTAACATCTGATAAACTTAAACACAATAAAGATTTAAGATTTGAAGCTGAATTCTGGATACAGTCATCATCACGAAATGGATATAAAGGTGAGGATATAATTGATTTTGTTCAATATGGCACTTCTAAGGAATTAAATGAACAATCCAAAGGATTTCCTATTTTACGTTTAAATGAATTCGAAAATTGTTTCATAATGGAACCTCAAAAATATTGTAATCTTATTGACTACAATACATATTGTAAATTAAAACTGGAGAAAAATGATGTATTAATTTGTCGCACAAATGGTAATCCAAA
>CADCNZ010000188.1 GCA_902802935.1 uncultured bacterium
AGATAAGGTTACAAAAAAAGAAACAAAAAGAAAACCTACAGCACCTTTTATTACATCAACTCTGCAAAGAGCAGCAAGTACAAAATTAGGTTTTGGTGTTCAAAAAACAATGCAAGTTGCGCAAAAACTATATGAAGGTATGGAAATAGACGGAACTCCTGTAGGTTTGATTACTTATATGAGAACAGATAGTGTTCGTATTTCTGATGATGCGCACGAAATGGCAAAAGATTTTATATTGAAAAATTATGGGAAAGAATATTATCCCGATAAAACAAATGTGTATGTTAAAGGAAAACAAAACGTTCAAGATGCTCACGAAGCCATTCGTCCTTCATACCCAGAAAGAACACCGGAAAGTTTAAAACCATATTTACAACAGGATCAATATAGGTTATATAAGCTTATTTGGGATAAATTTATGTCTTCTCAGATGGCTCCGGCTGCTATAGCTAATAAAACAATTGATATAAAAGCAGGTGATTACAACTTAAAGGCAGGTACAAGCAAAGTTATTTTTGACGGATTTTTGAAGCTATACAATGATGCGGAAGAAGAGGAACAAAGTGCTGATGCAAAAATTCCTGATTTAAATGAAGGAGATAAGGTTAAGTGTAAAGAAGTTACGCCCAAACAACATTTTACTCAACCTCCGCCAAGATACAATGAAGCTTCGTTGGTAAAAGCGCTTGAAGAACACGGGATTGGACGACCATCAACATATGCCACAATAATTACTGTTATTCAAACGCGTAAGTATGTTGAGAAAAAAGATAAAGCGTTGATTCCTACATTATTGGGACGCACTGTTTGCAAACAGTTGGTTTCACAGTTTTCCAACATAATGGACTATAAATTTACTGCAGGCATGGAAGAAAAGCTAGATATGATTGCAGAAAAGAAAGCCGTGTGGAATATAGTATTAAAAGAATTTTATACACCGTTTATGGAAGTTGTAAATTCAGTAATGAAAGATGCCAAAAAGGTTACAATTGAAAGTGATAAAAAGTGCCCAAATTGCGGCAGGGTAATGCTTGTAAAGACAAGCAGATTCGGGAATCAATTCTTAGGCTGTTCGGGATATCCTGAGTGCAAAACAATAATTTCTATAAATAATTTGACCGAGCTGGATAGTTTAGACGAAGAAAATGCAGAAGGCTCTGAGCCGCAAACAGTTGAAGAAAAATGTGAAAAATGCGGCGGAGAAATGCTGTTAAAGACCGGACCATACGGAAAATATGTGGAATGTAAAGAGTGTAAAAACCGTAAAAAATATGTTCGTTCAACTGGTGTAAAATGCCCAAAATGCGGTGAAGGAACTATAATTGAAAAAAAATCAAAATACGGTAAAATATTCTATGGTTGTAATCGTTATCCGGATTGTTCGTATGCTCTTTGGGATGAACCTACCGGAAATCTTTGTCCGGAATGTGGAGAATTACTTTTGAAAAAAACAACAAAAAATGGTCTATTTGAGATTTGTTCAAATAAAACTTGTTCTTTTAGAAGATCATTGGAAAACGAATAATTTTAGTATATAAGATTAAATAAGTTCGGTTATATTATCTCGGGTTATGACAGCGTCATAGTTTTTATAACCTAATATATTTTCAATATCATTGGAATGTGAACCTACTATTCTTCTGCATTCTGCTGAACTATAATTTGCCATTCCGCGGGCGAATTCTACATTGTTTTCATCCATAATTGAAATTACTTCGCCTTGCTTGAATTCGTTTATTACATTAACAATGCCGATTGGAAGAAGGCTTGAAAACTGTTCTAATATTGCTTTTTTAGCTCCTTCATTTACAACAAGACCGCCAAAGATGTTTGTCGCATAACCAATCCAACGTTTTTTGTCAGCAAGGCTTCCCTTTGCAGGCAAAAACATTGTTCCTAAATCTTCACCGTCAAAAATTTTATGAATTATATATGGAACTTTTCCGTTTGCAATAAGAACTTTTCCGCCAAATCTTGTAACAAGTTTTGCTGCTTCAAGTTTTGTTCTCATACCGCCGCGACCACCTTCAGAGGCATCTGTTCCAAGTTTTAGAATGTCCTCCGTTACGGTTTCTACTTCTTTGATAAGCGTTGCATCTGGGTTTTCCTTGGGATTAGAAGTATAAAGTCCGTCAATATCTGTTAATAGTATTAGCAAATCAGCATCAAGTTCACTCGCAACAAGTGCTGATAACTTATCATTGTCAGAAAAATTAACCTTCATTCCCGCATTAACTGTACCTACTTGAATAGGTGTTACAGTATCATTTTGATTAATAATCGGCACAACGCCAAATTCTAATATTTTGTTCATTGTTGTTCTAAGGCTCAAATATTTGTGACGTAGTGAAAAATCGTCTTCTGTGAGAAGAATTTGTGCGATTGGAATATCGTATACACCAAATCCGCTTTCATAAAATGACATCAAACGGCTTTGACCTATCGCAGCACAGGCTTGCTTGACTCCTTCATCTGCGGTTGAATCAAGATTCAGCTTCTTTTTGCCTAATCCTACCGCACCTGAAGTTACAAGGATAACCTCTTTTCCTTTCTTAACAAGTTTTGAGATATCCTCTATAAACGAATAAATTCTTGATAAAGCAACTTCTCCGTCTTCGTTACGGATAATGTTTGTACCTAATTTTATAACAATTCTTTTGGCTTTTATAAATTCTTCTCTTTGCATGTTTCACCTTTTATGTTGTCAGTTAAAGTCAGGTTGAACCTGACAAATACTGTATAATTTACCCCTGTACTATATTCCCATAGCTTTCAATACGTCATTTAGGTCTGATGAGGTCTTTTTGACGTCTGCATTTGAATACTTGATGGCATTATCAGGGTCTTTTAGTCCATTTCCTGTCAATATACAAACTATATCAGAGCCTTGTTTAACCAGTCCTTGAGAATGTGATTGAATCAAACCGGCAACAGATGCTGCACTTGCCGGCTCACAGAGAATACCTTCGGTTGAAGCTAACATCTTATAAGCTTCTACTATTTTCTCATCATTAACACATCCTATTTTCCCCCTGCTTTCATCTCTTGCGGCTTC
>CADCNZ010000189.1 GCA_902802935.1 uncultured bacterium
AATTTATTTAGTTTTCAAAAATTACTTTGGCGGAACAGTTATCTCTTCTATACGTTTCACCTCAATAACTTTCGGACTCGACTGCTCCACTGCAAACGATTATCAATCGTTCTTGCGGAGTCCTACATCGACACATATTAAATTGTTAGTACAAAAATCCTAGCACAAAAATTATCTTCTTACAATCCAATGTTAATGTTAAAAATTTAACATTTATTTACAAAGGGCTTATTAGCATCAATTTTTAGCTATAAATATACTTTATAAATATAAGGGATATTTACAAGGTACACTCATGAGTTTTAAAAGTTTTATAAACAGTTTTGCACAAGGACTAGGCTTTGGAATGCTATATGGCAATCCATATTTGAGCTGTTATTCAAATCCCTTTATAAACATGTATAACCCTTGTATGTATGGTGGTATGAGCCTTTTTGCATATCCATTAATGAGTATGAACTATGCTCCTCCAACACCAATACTTAATATGCCGGAGTTTAATTTCTCTTTTAACAATTTGAACACCAATAAATATTTGGAAGAATCAAGCTCAAGCGTGTTTAATTTTGATTTTTCAAATGTATTTAAACAAGTTAATCAATACAATCAGTTTAACAATTTTAGCCAATCTATAGAGCCAATAAATAATAATGAATCAAAATTATTAACAGGTAATATCAATGGTGACAATTCCAGTGTTGGCGATATATACATTAAAACTCCTTCGCAAAATGATATCAACAAACAACAAAAAGTTACTTCTAATCCGGAAGCCTCAAGAAACAATGGTGCTATTCATAAAACTTGGGATAAAATGTCAGACGCTGAAATGAAACAAGTGTATGGTAACTACGACTATGATGTGACAAAACCTTACACAGGGACTGTTGAAGACTTAAACAAATATCTCAAAGATAAAGGGGCACTCAAAGGAAAAGGTGAAGCTTTCTTAAAAGCACAAAAGCAATATGGTATTAGTGCAACAGCACTTATCGGAATTTGCTGTCATGAGTCAGGAAAAGGGAAAAAGCTTTGTGCTCAAAATAATGTTGCAGGTGTCAGAAAATTCACAGGCAAAGGAAATTGGGAATGGCGTAAATTTAGCAGCGTAGAAGAATGTATCCTGTATGTAGCAAATTTGATAAAAAGCAATTATGTGTCAAATCCAGGTAACGGAAAAGTAAATTCTTTAAGAAAGTTATATCAGATTAATGCGAAATATTGCCCTGGTGCAGAAACTTCTAACAATGCAAGATGGGCATCCAGAGTTCAATCTTATGCACAAGAGGCTGAACTCGCATAAATATTTTTATACAAAAAAAAGCCGTTTCTTATAGAACGGCTACCAGACTTGGGGAGGAGGTATGAAAAACCATTTCGGTTTTCCATACCAGTTTAATCGGCAAAATTTCCTTATTCTTTAACATCAATTGCAAAATCTCATACGTTTGAGGGATTATAATGTTGTAAGTTATTTGCTGAAAATATAACTTGAAAACCATATTTGTTATATTATTAGAATAATGATAGAAAAGGAGAGAATTATGTTAACTAAATTATCATCACTAAAAACTTCTTTTTCAGGTGTTGATTTTTCAAAATATTCATCAAAAACATCTGAATTTGTAAATGAATTTTCATCACGTGCAAATAAAGAAGGAAAATTTTTAAATTGGGTTAATTTGCCATCAGAACAACTTAAAAGATTAGACGATATATATTCTTTAGCGTCAAGTTTAAAAGCCCAAACAGGAGTATCTAAGCTTAGTGTAATGGGTATCGGAGGTTCAAAGCATACTGTTGAACACATGCTTGGTATTAACGGATTAAACATTTCCGGTGAATCTATTCTGTTTTATTCTGATGTGGATTCAATAAGCTTCAATAGATTTTTGTCTAAATTAGGTGGAGATGTTCTGTCTTCAAACTATATGATTGCTTCCAAATCAGGCTCTACATTTGAAACTAAAGACGGTTTTTTAAGAATTAAAAAAATGCTGGAAGATGCTTATATGGCTCAAGGTAAATCATCTGATGATGCTTCAAAACTTGCATCAAAGCATTTTATAGCGGTAACTGATAAAAATTCAGAAAAAAGTGAGCTTAGAAGAACTTCTAACGAAGAAGGATGGCTTGGCGATTTATATATCCATGATGACGTAGGCGGAAGATTTTCTGCTTTTGATGACCACGCATTATTTACTCTTGCGTATGCAGGCATGTCTAAAGAGGATATGGCTTCTATGCTTAGAAGTGCACAAGAAGTCTCAGAATTATCATTATCTTCAGACTTGGAACTTAATGATGCTCTTAAGGAAGGTATTTTCTGGGCTGATGCAAAGCTAAGAGGAATTGATGCTTCTGTTCATCAATACATGGGTTCTATGTTTGAAAATACAGTATACTGGCATGCGCAAATGCAGAATGAATCTGTTAAAGATACATTAAAACAAGTTGCAAAGGTTCCTGATGCAATGCACCATTCTGCTGAAGCCCATTTTAATCCTGCAAATAAGCTTGTTTTTGCACTTACAGTTCCATTGGATAAAGGTGTTTGTGCATCAAATGCAGAAGCATACATAGGAGCGCTTTCAATGTCTTATGAATCAACAGGTGCTTTTTTCAAAGAATATGTTGAAACATCTGAGCTTGGTTTGACTCCGGAAGCTGCTGGCGCGGTTACTCAATTAAGAGCTTTTGCAACGGTTTATCAAGAAATTGTTGAAGCGGTTATGCAAAATAAAACCTTGCCGGATGTATTAGATAGCGTACTCCAACCGCATGTAGAATTCTATAAAAAGAATCTTAAAGGCGGAGTTGTTGTTCCGGGACGTATAGGTTAAAAATATTTGTTTAAAAAGGCGCGGCATTTATGCCGCGCCTTTTTTTGTTTATATATTAGAGTTTATAACTCTATCAATACAGGCTTTTGGTGAATATTGCCATTCTCGTTGAGAGATTCTTGAGACTTTTAAGCCGGAGCGTTCTATTATTGTTTGCTTTTTCATATTAGAAACCTTTGTCACAATTCTGTCTTCAACTCCGTCACATTCTACAACAAATTTATCATCTATTAATAAATCTGCGCTCAATCCTGCGATTTCTACTCCGCAGGATACTTTGTGGCCTATTGAACGAAAAGCTTCGGCAACTTCTTTTTCAAATGAATTTTTATAGATATTTTCGTCAAAATCATCAGAATTTTGAATAGCATACCTGTCTTCATATTCTTGAACATAACCTAAATAGCTTCGTAATAATCCTTCCGGAAGCTCTCTCGGGTCTTTTGATATAAAGTTTATCATTTGATAACGAGCACGTGTTATTGCAACGTTAAATAAATTAGGTTTTTGCAAAAATATTAAGCTTTGTGGGAAACTGTTATTTGCATATGCCCATGAAATTAACATTATATCACGCTCATCGCCTTGGAATGTATGTGCAGTACCGATTTCAATTTGGTGTTTTTCCATCATATGCTCGGATATAACCTTTGCAACAGAAATCTTTAATTGTTCTACTTGTGCCCTGAATGGTGAAATTATACCTATTGACACCGGTGCTTTACCGTCATTTAATTCTCGTTCATCTTCTACTATGATTTCATGCAGTTTTTTAACGAGAGCTTCTATTTCAGGTAAATTTCTTGTTGCATCAAAATCAACTTTGCCATCCGGAACGACAATCGTTTGAAGAACTTTTTTAGAGTTATCGTTTCTTCGCATAACTCTGATGCGGTTTCCGTAAAACTCTTTATTTGAAAAATTAATTATTGGCGGAAGGCTTCTAAAATGTTCATCAAGTAAAACCGGATGCATAGAATAGTAGTTTGCCAAATCAAACATTGAATTTGTTCTAAAGCGCCACATCAATTGGTATCTGTCTGTAATTCCGTATTGAGATAAGAACGATTGTTCTTTTGCTTTTTCTAAGAATGATAAATGTGGAAGCTGCTTATCATCACCTACTACAACGGCTTTTTTTGCTCTGAATAAAATAGGGAAACAGCTTGCAATATCGCACTGTGATGCTTCATCAATGATTACTACATCAAAAAGCCCAGGTTTTAGAGGAAGAGAACCTGATGCAGCATATGTAGTTACGCACCAACAAGGGAATGCTTCTAATAATGGTTTAAAATCTTCTTGTTCCAATAATCTGTTTTGTAAATTTTGACGTCTTTCAACTAAGGATTTTGAGTGTACAAAAAGCCTTTGACGTTTTACAGGATCTTGCATTAAACCTTTTAATGCAGTTCTTCTTTTATTTTTTAATATGTTTATAGCCAAATATTTTTGTTTTTTCTTCATGTTTCTGATTTGCTCAGAAAGCACGTGAATATTTCCAATCTTCTGTATTTCAGTTTCAATTTTTCTGGCTTTGTATATAAGTTTTGCGAAATCCAATTCTGTTTGCAAATCTGCCAAATTTTCATTATTTGCATCGAAAGTTTTAATTTTTAGAATTCTTTTTAGGGTATTTATACCGGAGTGATTTTTCAATCCTGCAAAAAATCCCGATTTTTCCAGATTTTCAGTAAGAGATTTAATAGCTGAATCTATAAGTTGAATCTCATCTCCTTTTAACACTTGTTTTA
>CADCNZ010000190.1 GCA_902802935.1 uncultured bacterium
CATTGTGAATATCCATATAAACCGAATCCTGAAAAAAGTTTTAATCGCGGTTTTACAGATTATTTTTTAGAAAAAAGAAAAGATTGCTACAATTTTGCTTCACCAAAATCAATCGGTGAATACATAGGACGGGTTTCTGTAATACAAAAAGATTTTATTGTATTGGCTACAGATAAGCAATTACATTCACAAGACGGTTTATGTTATTTAGGCGAAAATGGTTTAAAAGGGTTTCTTGTCAATAAAGTTAACGGTAAAAAAATATACCCTAATAAATTAGAACAAGGAGAATTAAAAGTAGGTCAAAAGATATATCGAAATCAAGATGTTGAATTTGAAAAACTTTTATCAGGAAGATGCAAACGCCAAATAGGGGTTAGTGTCCAAATAAAAAAGGATAAAAAAAATGATTTGTGTATATTTTTAGAAGATGAAGACGGCATCAAGATTTCAGTAAAGTTTCCGGAAGGAGAAGAAGCTAAAAATAAACAAAAAATGAACGAATCATTTGTAAAGCAGTTTTCAAAAACAGGTGAATCAGATTTCTATATAGAGAATTTAAAAATAGAAGAGGATATTCCTTTCCTAAAAATATCTTTAATTAATGAATTAAGACGTAGTTGTTTTAACAAACTTATGAATACAAGATTGTCAAAATATACAAGACAAGAGCAACCTTTAATAAACCATAAAAAATACTATAAAAAGGAGCTTGATTACAGGGCAAATATTCATAATCTTTTAGCAAAAACTTTTTATGAAAACTGTGGTTGTAATGTAAAAGAATTTAGTATGGAGAAACAAATTCCTAATAGGCAAATAGAGCTTATGCGAACAAAACACTGTATAAAATATGCTCTAAATATGTGTAAAAGCCCATTACAACTTTATCTGCAAGATGAAAAAGGTATAAAATATCCTCTTCAATTTGATTGCAAATGCTGTGAAATGGCAGTTCTATCTAATAACGCAGCAAGCTAAATTCTACTAAACTTGTTAAAAATGTATTGAATTGTTAATATTTGTAACAAAAAGTCAATTTCATTCTCCTTAAAAACTTTATTTAAATATAAGGATTATGGGGATATTAAAGATGGCACCGAATTATACATACTCTATGCTATACCCGCAGTATAATTATATGAATCAATGCCAAAACGGTTGGTATGGATTTCAATTTCCATCGGTATCAACTTCAAATTCTTCAATCACTGTACCATTAGCTAGTGCAGCGGATACAACAACTTCTACACCAAAATTAAATATAACTCCAAATCAAGAAAAAATAATGAGAAAATCTGTTGCAAATGCCATGCTGCAAGAAGGAGGCGAAAATCTTGCAACGGGTGCCGCTATGACAGGGACAATGGCAGCTGCGCCTCTGGTTTATCATACAAAAGATGCCGCAAATTTAGAAAATTCTGTAAATATGTTCTTTGAAATTAAAAATGGGAAAGCTGTACATGCAGATTTATTCCAAAACTATACTGATGAAACACTAAATGCAATGGCTGAACACCAAAAATTAGTTAAAAAATATAATACATTAATCAAAAGAGCAGGCAATAATACAGAAATTGTAAAAATATTGGAAGAAGATTTAAAAAAATTTAATGAACAAATGAGTCAGGCATTAAATGCTCCGGTTTCAGCAGAAAACGGATTGGCAGAAAGAGCATCCAGAATGAAAGCTGTGACAGAAGATTTTAAAGTCGCGAATCAGCAATCTGTTAAGAAGTTTGAAGGCATAAGGAGTTGGTTCAGAAGCCAGTTTGTTAAAGAAGGAACTCAAACAAATGCAAAGGTGTCAAAAGTAACTTCAAAGAAAATGTGTTTAAAAGCAGGAGCAAGAGCCGCCGAAGCAAAAAAAGCAGCCGCAGAAGCTGGTAAAATTTATCAAGAATCTGCAAAAAGCGGTCTCGGATTCAAAAGCTCTTTTGGCGGAAAAACTGCATTTGGCGGTACAATCTTAATGGCAGGAATATCTTTGGCAATGGATTATTCAAAAATCAAAGAGGCAGAGGCAATTGATAAAGCAAATGCCGCAGATCCAAATAAAAAGAATACTAATTTGAAATCAGAGCAAATAAAAATATCTACAATTAAAGCCGGTTCAATGGCAGGCGCATATGCAGTCGGTGATGCTATTGGAAAAACTGCTGCAAAATGGGCAATTAAAAAATGTGCAGGTAAAGTCGCAGCCAGTGTCGCAGGACGCGGTATAGGAGCTGCAATCGGTTCTTGCGTGCCTTATGTAGGAACTGCTGTAGGGTTTATTGTCGGCTGGGGAATTGGTGAATTGTGGGATCACTTTGTCTTTAAAGGTAAAGATGATAAAGTAACAGCTTATAAAGCAGATAACATGTCTCAAGAAGAATTGCTGGCATATTGTAATGAACAAAAGAAAAATATTGCTGCTTAATTCTGTTGTTCATGTTAGAATATACATATGAAGTGTGGTTTTGTATCTATTATAGGACGCCCGAATGTCGGCAAATCTACTCTATTGAACCAAATTTTAGGTCAAAAGATAGTTATAGCCACTGATAAAGCGCAAACAACCAGAAAACGTATTAAGGGTATATTGTCAGAAAAAGATTATCAAATAATTTTTGTTGATACCCCTGGTGTGCACCGTCCACTTAATAAGTTGGGTGAATTTTTGCTTGATGAGGCAAAAATTTCAGTTCCGGATGCGGATTTGGTATTATTTTTGGTTGATGGTTCAGAACCTGCAGGAAAAGGTGACAAATGGATTGTAGAAAATATTCTAAAAAATATACAAATTCCTGTAATACTTGTAATGAACAAATTAGATAAATTAAAAAATATTCAGAAAGTCGAAGAAAATCTGATTTCCTACAAAACTCTGTTTGAATATAATGTGCCGATAGTTAGAATTTCTGCAAAAACAGGAAGAAATAAAGATACATTACTTTCAAATATAATAAAAAAGCTGCCTGACGGAGAAAAGTTGTATCCTGATGATGTTGTGACAGAAGAGAGTATGCGCTCAGTAACAGAAGAAATAATTAGAGAGAAAATCTTAATAAATACTCAAGATGAGATTCCGCATTCTGTTGCGATAAAGGTTAATCAATATGAGGAAAAGGATGATATAGATAAAATCTATGCCGCAATATACTGTGAAACGAAAAGTCAAAAGGGTATTTTAATCGGAAAAGGCGGGAGTTTATTAAAAATAATAGGTACGCAAGCACGCGAGGAATTAGAAAAAATAGTTGAAAAAAAGGTATTTTTGGGACTAGAGGTAAAAGTTGAAAAAAATTGGAGAAAAAAAGATAATCTTTTAAAAGAATTTGGCTATATAACAGAGAAAGAATAGCAAAAAAAATTTTTATATTTTTTATTTTATATAGGAGTGAATATGAAGGTAAGTTTGCAAACAACTGAGAATAGTATGTATCGTGCCGCAAGACCAAGTGTTAATTTTAAACGTGCTTGGTCAGAACACGTGAGTTGGGGAGCGAACTATATCAAAGAAACAGGAAAAACAAATTTCAAGTTATATTCTTTTCCTGATGCGAAAGCAGTATTTGTAGAAATTGCAGATAAGGCTGTGGTAGGTCTGGATAATATTAAAAACAGAGTTGTACAAACTGTTGCAGCTCTAACAGGAGGTCTTGCAATAAAAACAATTCTGCCAAAAGATGATAAATCAAAAATTTACGAAATGAAAAATAGCGGAGATGGTATATTTGAGGCAGAGGGGATTGATGCAAAACCGGATGATAAATACAGGTATGTTATAGTTACCGCTGATAATAATATAAATATCGTAAAGGACCCATATTCTAAAAAACAAGAAAATATAAACGGCTGGAGCTCTATTTATAATAAAGATTCTTATCATTGGGTTAATACTGATTGGATAGAAGGAAAGGACGCCAGAAGAATTGTCCGAAAACCTTATGAAGAATACCGAGGTTTAGCAGGTCTTCTAATAGACGAAATAAATATTCCTACATTATCACAAGAAGGAACTTTTGATGCAGCAAAAGGTAAAATAGATGAAATTGCAGAATTAGGTTTGGCTACAGCAATAGAATTATTGCCGCTCGAAAATACATATTCACTGCAATGGGGGTATGATGGTGTAGATAAATTTGCTGTTAATGAAAAAATGGGCGGAGCTGATAAATTAAAAGAGTTAATAGATTATGCCCACGGTAAAGGATTGAACGTTATAATAGATATGGTCCCTAATCATATGGGAACCGATGGGGATTATCTAACACAAACCGGACCATATGAAAAAGGTTCAGGTATGTTCGGAGGAGAATTTAATTATGAACGTCCAAATAATAGATATGTAAGAGATTGGATGGCAAATGCAGCACTAATGTGGGCTAAAGAATTTAATGCTGACGGACTGAGATTAGACATGACAAAACTATGCGGTTCGGATTATTTGTTAAGACAAATTGTAACTGAGTTGAATGAACATGCCCCAAATGTGTTTTTGATAGCAGAAGACGGAAGAGATAACAAAGAATCTGTTACAAGATATGAAAATAATTATGTAAATCACGAAGATTCTCTGAAATTTATAGATACACAAGTTGATTTTATAACTAATCTTGGATGGCATTCCACCCCTGTTAACATAGGTTTTGATTCGGAATGGGATTTTAAATTTATGCACACAATGAAAAATGCATTAATAAATTCAAGCCCGAGTTTACTTGATGATTTGGATGATAGGATAAAACAATCAGGGCATAGAGTAAAATATGTTATGAGCCATGATGAAATAGGGAATGAAGACGGAACACGGCTTATACCAAAAATTTTATCATCACAATTATTTATTTTCGGGAAAGTGGATGGAAAAAATGATGCAGAAAAGGGGCAAAAAGCTGCACATGCTGCGCAGAAATTGGCAGAACTTGTTGTTTCAGAAGATTTTTGGGATATGAGTTATTCCGAATTCGAAAAATACCAAAGAGCAGCTGGCTTAAATACAACAATACCAAAGATGGATTTATTAAATGCATTTAAAACGGCATTTGCTAAACATAAGTTGGGTATTGGTACTGTGATGACTGTACCTGGTCCGAAAATGTTCTTTCAAGGTGATGAAAAAGCAGATCTTTCTTATTTTAAATTTTTTAGAGAATTTTCTGATGAAAAAGAAAAAAGAGCTAAATCCGATGACTATAAAAATTCTATTATCGAACAAAAAGGATATGATACATTGGAGAAAATCGCACGTCCGGATTGTATCATTGGTAGAGTGCAGCCAAAAGGTATTTTTAGTAATCTTTCAAAACAAATGGAATCTTTTTATATTGATTTGAAAAATATATATGAAAATAATGATGTTCTAAAAAAAGGGCATATAATGGCAACATATAAGGATATGTGTCACAACGTTCACATACATCATCTCGGATATGATGGCAAAAATGAACTTCTTATTATTAAAAACTTTGGGCATGGTTTCCATATGAAAAACTACGGTTATGAAGGATTTCCAAATGGAGACTGGAAAGAAATTTTTAATAGTGATGCTATTGAGTATGGCGGTTCAGGTTTTATAAATGATATGCATCCTTTTATATTCAGAAATAACCAAAACTTATATCTTGCACCAAACAGCTTTTTAATACTTCAAAAAATTGTGCCTTAATTATTAGTTTTCACCGTTTTTCTGTCTGTATACAAATGCAAGAATTTCCGCAACCGCAACGTAAAGGTCAGATGGAATAATTCCGTCGATAGGCACCGAGTTGTATAGTGCTCTTGCAACAGGTCTGTTTTCTACAATAGGAACATTGTTTTCTTTTGCAATCTCTTTAATTTCAAAAGCTAAATAATCAACGCCTTTAGCAACAACCATAGGCGCCGGAGCTTTTGACTTATCATACTTTATAGCAACAGCATAGTGGGTAGGGTTTGTAACAACAACATCTGCATTAGGAACTGATGACATCATTCTTTGTCTTGCCATTTGCATCTGAATTGATTTGATACGTGCTTTTATTTTTGGATCTCCTTCTGTATCCTTTTGTTCGTCTTTGATTTCTTGTTTTGTCATTTTGATAGACTTTTCATATTCATAATGCTGGTACTTTTTATCAATAAATCCTAAAACAAGCATTGCCAGACACATGTTAATAATCATGTTTATAAGAATTGATATAATAATATGCAGAGCAATCGGTGTTTCTAATCCGACCAGTCCCATTAAGTCGCCTTTTCTAGCGTTAATAGCAGAATAGCCGCAAGCTGCAACAACTACAATTTTAAGAATTGATTTTGCGAGTTCAACTAACGATCTTGGCTCAAACGGATTTATAAGTCGTTTAAAATTTTGTATCATTCTTTTTGGAGACAAGTTTTCAGGATTGAATTTAACTTTCTCAAGAGCAAATACTTGGCCTACATCCATTCTTATAACAATGATAGCAATAATGACCAACAGTACAAGAAATGGTAAAACAATGATTCCGAGAAATCTGAAATAAGGCAGTAAAAGTCCTGAAATGTCATTTACATCAATATTATTTGGATTTAAATGAGCAAAAGTTTCCCTCATCATATCTAATATTGTATTAAACATGTTTTTCCCTAATATTGCAAGCAGAGCAATTCCGCCAGTCATAACCAAAGCGGAATCCATGTCTTTACTTTTGGAAACATTTCCACGCTCACGTTCTTTTCGACGCCTTCGCTCGGTGGCTTCTTCTGTTTTTTCTGCTGCATCATTTCCCATTCAATGGTTCCTTTATTAATTTGCGATAATTAATTATATTTTATATCAAAAAACAAGCGCTATGTTTGTTAAAAATCTTTCAATAAGAATTGACATATATTCTGCCATAGGCCTCATAAATATTAATGATAATAATAACCCCAAATAAATCTTCAAAGGCATTGATACCATAAAGATATTCATTTGCGGCATCATTTTTGACGTAAATCCTAAAAGCACATCTGTGATGAATAATATACCAAAGATAGGTAGTGCGATGCTAAGACCTATACCAAAAATTTGG
>CADCNZ010000191.1 GCA_902802935.1 uncultured bacterium
CCAGTTCTTTTAGCTCTTTATCATTGAGTTTGAACATAAAATCTTCTGGAAAACGTTTTATGTTACGTTTTACAGCTTCATTTAATCTTTTGGTTGTGACTCCGTATAAATCAGCTAAATCACGGTCAATCATAACTTTGTGACCACGAATTGTAAAAATGCAATTTTTTATAATAACTTTTGTTTGTACAATATCGTTCATTTTAATATCCTTTGAACCGATCGCAAATTGCGATAAGTTATGAAATCATTATACAAATTTTAATTCCTTAAAACAAGTATTTTTGCTACTAAAAATATTTTGTGGGTTCGGATTCCACAATGCGGACTTATAATCATCAAATCTACTGTTAAAAATACTCAAACTGCATGTTCTTTTACATTTTTGTTGGGTTTTACCCATGTATTTTATTGAGTAGTTTGGTCGGAAGAAAACAAATGTAGGTTGGGGTTTCTACCCCAACACCACTAAATTCTAGCGGTAGGAACATAATTGATGATTTAAATTCCAAACTACTCCAAAAGTAAATTTTCTTGCACTTTTTTACTCATTTTTTGCACTATTTTGCACCCTTTTTGTACAAAATTACACACAAAAATAGGGTTGACTTTAGCCAACCAAAATATAACGATAGACTGAAGTCTACCCTACTGGCTACTTTTTGTATGTAATTTTTGCTTGTTGCACATTTAATTTTGACATAATATCTTTTGCTAATTTTTCATAAAATGACCAAAAAGATAATTCTGCACGTTCGTAATTTATAATATTTTCTTTTCTCATTCCGTTATCAAGCATTTGTTTTCGTCTTAAACCTTTTATAAGCATATTTTCTTTAGCTCTAAAAGTCATATTATTTTGTGGCATTACAGAATTTGTTTGAATATTTAATGACATAGGTTAAACCTTTCTGCATATTTTGCATTTTACTACACAATCTTACTCAAAGTAAGTTCACTGAACTTTCAAAATTGCCTAATTTCTGAAAATCATTTACAAAAGTTTACAATTAAACTTAATTATCCATTGAAAAAAAGGATAAATAGTTTATAATGATAGTCAGTAGCTTATTTAAAGAAAAAAGCACAATTCTCAAATGGGAGAATAGAATGGAATCATATAATAAAATTGAATTAAAATCTTCTAGCATATTGATGTTTATATTATGCGCATTTTTTATATTAATTTCATCTATCGTTCTTTTTATTTTAAGTGAAAAAATAATAAGCTGTTTATTTTTTATTCTTGCATTATTTTTTATAAGATACGTAATAACTCACAAATCTATAAATAAAATCATTATTGATAATGAAAATATTATAATAGAGTACTCAAACTGTTTAAAAAAAACAAAATTAAGTTTGGATAAAAAAGATATAAAAGCTTTTAATATCTTATTCGAAACATATGAAGCAAAAGGTATATGGACAAATACATATTTGTCTATATCAATGGCTAATGATAAACAATATCAAATAAATGATGAAAAACGTAATTTTGATTTATTTGAATTTTTATGTAAAAACAGGGTAAATATACCAAATTGTGAAATTAAGACCAAAACAGATATAAAATATGGATTAGGCTCGAAAGAATCACTAGACTACTATATCCAAAATCTAAATTTTTCAGAAACAATACAAAGAGAACAAAAAGATATAAAATTGGCTATAAAAATATTAATTTGTTTATTTTTAATTATATTAGTTCCCATGATTATTAATATTTTAATAAGTTTTATACAATGGAATATCAAATAATTCTCAAAAATCCCTGTTCTTTTTTCTCAAACCGACTGTTATTTTACAACCCAACCTACAAGCTGATGACGGTATCGTAAATAGAGAAATTAGTGGTTATACAATATTATTATTAAAAAATGGTTTTCCACCTAATATGGTTCTTAGTGAAATAAAAAGTCTTTGGGATGATAGAATACCTAATAATAAAAAACCTCGTCAAACTCAAGTAACAGAGTCTGTTGTTGGAGGACGAACTAGAGAATCTATAAAAGGTCTTGAACGAAAAATTATAGAGCAGTACCAACCAAATGAAAACATTTGGCGTAGTGAAGAAGCTACTAAAAAATGGGCGGAAGATAAATATCAAGCAATGAAGTCTATTGAATATATATCAACTAGAAACACAACTGAAGATCCAAATTATGGAGAAAAAATATCACGACAAAGAGCAGAAATGCTTGAAAAGTGGTATGAATTTATGGAAACGGATCCAGATATAAAAGACAATCCTTTTGCAAGAATTACTATATTAAAAGCAATAACAGAAGATTTATTGCCAGAAAATTCAAAGACAGCGGTTGAGTTTGACAGAACACTAGCCAAGAAAATTATTGCAGATGCAATGAATGATGTTGATAATGTTTCATTTAGAAAGGCTTATTTAAGTGCTTTAAAAGCACAGTCTCAAAAAGGCGATAAAGGCGAAAAAATAGATTTTGATGGTGTTCGTGGCACTATGTTTACTGTTCCACAAACTGATAGCTCTTCAGAAGATTTTGCATCGAATGTTGCCAAAGTAAAAGCCTATTCTGATGGTACGAATTGGTGTATTCGTTCTTGGAATGCAGCACCATATATTCAACAAGGAGCTATGCACTTCTTTGTTGATGAACATGGTTTAACGCAAGTTTGCATTAGGGAAAATTCTCCGGGGCAAGTTGCAGAAATCCAGCAAAGACAACAAAATGGGACAAGACCAATTCCATATATAACTGCAATAAAAGATTTTATGGATAGGCATGAAATTAAGTATCCTGATAAGTATTTAGATGATGCTTTAGCTGCGAAACCTGAGTTTGATAAAATGAAACAAGAATTACAAACTTTTGTTGCAAATAAAGATTATAAAGGAATCTTAGAAAAACTCGGCATTACAGTTACTGTAAAACCTGATGGAACTTGGGAATTATCTCATTACAAAGCTCAATTAGGTAATTTTACATTAAATGATTTGGGTATTAATGAAAACGAACTTTTAGCAAATGTTTCATCTATAAAAGGGAATGCAGATTTTGCAAACTCTAATGCTACAAGTATTCCAAAGTTACAATATGTTTATGGACAATTTAATTTTATCGGTTCTAATCTTTCCGATATTCGAAGCTTAAAAGAAATAAATGGTATTAAAATTAATTGGGAATAATTTATTTTTTTGATTAACATTTTTATTAAAGTTTACCAAAATTCTCAAAGTATCTGTCAAAGATTCTCAAACTATTTGTCCTTTTACAGCAACTTTACCCCAAAAACCGATTTACTCATATTTACTCATTATTTACTCACACCGGTTGGCTACTTTCCAATAATAGCAAGAATTTTTTTAAAGCGGTTTTTTGGGTATAGAACGTTTTTTTTGGTAAGGTACGGTTTATTTGGTATAGATACCTCAAAACCAGATGAACATTCTGCCGATATATTAAGGCTAGTTGCTCTCAAAGTACCAAAGACCATTATTGCCAAGCAGTACGGCTGTTCTGTCGGTAATCTATATAACTTCTTAAACAGGCTGGAAGAAGTTGTACAAGAAGTATTATGAAATAGTATCAATAAATAACTTATACATATCTTTTATTTTAGTGCCTTCTCGTACAGCTCCCTGTTCAAGAGCATTGTTATTATATCTTCTCAATAGGTCTTGTGCCAATTTATATTGTTCTGGTGCTTCTGTCTTTAATCTTGTGTACACTCCAGGTTCATGACCCCATATAGCTGTTGGTGTAATGTATTCTTTCATGGCTTGCAAATATTTTTCAGCTTCTGCATATTCAGCACTTGTAGAAGATATCGCACCTCTCTCTTTCAGCAAATCTTCTAATATTTGAAGTTTACTTTCAACTTCTGTTCTAACTTTAGCTCTATATGCTTCAATTTCAGATGTGGAAAGTTCTTTAAATGTCTTACCAAACTTCTCAATACATTTCTCATCACTTAATTTTAATACAGTTATTGAAGGTTCAATCTTAGCATCGATATATGCTTCTCTACCAAATGAACGATAAACTAATTCATGTTGCCTAAAGTGTTCAAGCTCATGTCTAATAGTGTCAATTTGTTTTTCTTTAGTTGGAAATGCTTTAAGTGAAATCTTTATACCATTTGATGATGATTGAGAGGATTTGTAACCGTCTAAAATATTAAGTTGAGGTTTATGTTTATCATATCCCATAGCCTTTGTTAATCTATTATATACATCTTGAATAAAGTTCTTTCCTTCACTGCCATGTGTTTCAGTGAATATATCCAAGTATGTTTTATTCATTTTACCATTTGATACTAAACCATTCAGCTTACTCATAGCTTCATCTGCAATCTTAGGTTTAGCCTTACCACGGGTTAGTACATATGCCAATGCACCTAAACCAAGAACTGCTACTGTACCAATGCCCCATTTTTCACCATTAGACAAGCCCTGCTTCTTTGTTTCATTCTGTATTTGCTTACTAGCACTAAATGAAACA
>CADCNZ010000192.1 GCA_902802935.1 uncultured bacterium
CAGAAATAATCAACAATTGCTTAGCATTTTAAATGTAGATAAACCTCATAAGAGAATGGATGATGCAGAGTTAATTTTGAGATATTTGGCTTTATCAGAACATTATAACAGAGAGAATGTGTCTATTGATGGATATAAGGGAATTATGAAAACATTCCTTAATTCATATATGGAAGCGAATAAAAATATCTCAGATGAAAAAGTAAATTATTTACGAGACAAATTTAATAATACGTTAAATAAAGTTTATAATATATTTGGTGAAAATTCTTTTAAAAGAATAGAGTCAGATGGGAAATATTATAAATGGATGAACAAGTCAATTTATGACTTTATTATGCTAAGTTTTGAAAAATTTAGTTTGGAAAAGTTACTATCTAAAAAAACAGAAATAATAGAAGCTTTAAAAGCATGTATAAATGGAGATAGTGACTTTGAAGATTCAATAACAGTAGGGACCTCTGAGCCAAGAAGATTAGAGTATAGACTTAGAATTTGGTTTTTAAAAATGGATGAAATAATGGATGGTTGCTTATAATTGCAAATTTGAAAGCTTACACAAGTTTAATGTTGCATTAAGAGAAGTTATTATTTTGATACGTCGATTTAAATTAGAGGAACAAAAAAGTCGTACTATAAGTAATATCTATTTAAAGTCTGCTCTTGTTCTTTTGACTGCAAAACTTGAGGCTTTTATGGAAAATATTGTTGCTGAATATGTTCAATTTGTAAATGAAGGACTTTCTATAGAACAAATACCTTCTATAATTAAAATAAATCATTCAAAGGAAATTATAGAGGAGTTTAATAAATGCTATCCTCATAGAAACATTGAATCAAAATCTAATAAATTATGTAATTATATGCAAAAATTATCAAATGTATGGCAGAACAACACAGAAGCAAACTTCATCAGTATTAGCAATAAATTTAATTATGGGGAACATGGCCCAGAAGCAATAAATGACTTATTTGAACGAATAGGTATAAACAATGTTTTGAATGGTATAATTGTTGTTGAAAAGAAAAATACAATAGATGGAGAAATAGAAGAGAGCATTGATTTAAAAGATAAAATAAATGAAATAGTAAATAAAAGAAATCAAATTATTCATAACGATTCATCTATAAATTTTACACAAAAAGAAATAATAAGTTATATAAAATACCTTAAACAGTTTTCTATTCAATTAACAAAAATTTTGGAAAATTCTTTAATATCACTTATTCAAAATCAAACAAATCTCTAACAGGAACTTCAAGAGCAAGTGCTAATTTTGCAATAGTTTTTATATTCGGAAATTTTTGACATCTTTCTATTTTGCCAATATATGACATATCTAAATCAGCAAGTGATGATAACTGCCCTTTTGTTAAGCCTTTCATCTCTCGTAATTCTTTAAGTTTTCTTGCAAAATTCTCACAAATATTAGCGACCATATAACAATTGTGCTACAATACTCGTGGTCTATTATAGACTTATGGTCTAGTATTGAATTTTGTTACGACACAAATTGACATGGTAGTGTGCTAAAGTGTTGTTAGCAAAAAGAAAGGAGCGATTATTATGGCAATAGGAAGTGCAGTAGTTAGAGGTTCAAATGTTTATGTATATGATGAAAAAGGTAAGCAACTTTATGTAAGACCAATGACAACGCAAGGACAATTAGTCGGATACACTGCAAATACATTAAGCATAAAAATCGGTAGAAATACTTATGTATATGATGATAAAAACAGACAGGTAAAAATTATTCCAAACTAATAGAGGTAAAAATGACCACAATAGAACAATTAGAGAACTTTTGCAGTGATAAAAATGTAAAAGATATAAAAAACTACGTCAATGCTAATAAAAACAAGTTTAATATCTTTAAAGTGTTGAAATTAGATAATCATGAGATTAGGCATTCTAATTTTTTGGCTTGGTTATTAAATCCTAGTGAAAATCATACCTTGCATGATGAATTTTTACAGATGTTTTTAAAACAGGCTATAAACTACAATATAAATTATTCTGACGATTTGATAGTTGAGACAGAATATTTTACAAATAAGGCACGTAGAATTGACATTTTACTGCATTCTAAAAAATCTGATTTTGTCTGTGTCATTGAAAATAAGTACGGTTCAAATGAACATGATGAACAATGTAAGCACTACAAGGACTTTATAGAAAATTATTCAAAATTTAAGGATTATAAAAATAAGTATTATATCTTTTTGGATATTGAAAAGCCTGATAAAGAACAGTTACAAAAGGCATTGTACTGTTATGAGCCAATAACATACAGAGAAATATACAAGATTCTTGTGGAAATCCTTAAAGGACACAATAATTTTCCACAGGAAGTAAAACAAGCAATAGAACAGTATAAATGCATAATTATGGAGAAATATTCAATGGTGGACGAAGTAACAAAAGAAAAATGTAGAGAAATTTATAGTAAGTACCATGATGTCATTGATACACTTGAACAGTACAAATCAGAGTTTCAAGATGATGTCTATAATGTAATGATAAGTATTCTTGATGATACATGTATATCAAATGCAGATATTAACGGAAAAGGTTACAATGATAAAACAGGTTGCGGAATAAGGTTTGTACCTAGTGAATATTCACAAGATAGCAGTATTCTTAAATTAAATAAAATTACAAAATATTCAAAATTCTTTTCACTAGAATATAAAAATAACCTAAAACTTGGCATTTATGAAATTAAATTTAATGAACAATGGATTACCCATGATAGTATTGAGTGGGATATTTTGGATAAATCTGATGATGAAATAAAAGAATCTATTTTTGAAAATGTAAATAACCTAAAAAATGAATATGAAGCATTAGTAAAAAATTCTTAACAACAATGTCACAAACTGACGCATGTATGTTGTATTATATTCATAGATAGATTTTGAGGTAAAAATGTCAAGATTAAACAAAGCAGAAGATATTATTGAACTTGCTATGATGTTTCAAAACAGTTTTAGAGGCTTGTGCATTTCAGATATTCAAGAGCATTTTGAATGTTCTCGGAGATCTGCAGAAAGAATGAAAACTGTTTTATTTGAAATGTTTCCTGATAGAATTGAGGAAGTTGAAACAAATGACAAGAAAAAGCGGTGGAGATTTGTTAAAGGCACAATGAACTCTCTAATTACCTTTAATGCTGATGATTTTGCTAATCTTGAATATCTAAAAGGCTTATCAAATGATGAAAATAAGCAAAAACAATTAGATGAACTTGTTGCAAAAATTAAGGCTCTGACACCTCAAAACAATTCAAGAGCATTAGAAACAGATATTGAAGCAATATTAGAATCAGAGGGATTTGCAGTTAGACAGTATTCAAGAGTTAAAACAGACAGTAAAACTATGGAATTACTGCGTAATGCTATGCTGTCTTTCAAAAAAGTTCAGTTTAACTACGATATTGACGGAACAACAAAATCAATAACACTTAATCCATACGGAATAATTATTGCAGATAAATATTATCTTGTAGGATATAACGACTATGTGGCAGATTTAAGGCTTTATAAAATAGATAAAATCAGCGATTTAGTTATGCTTGATGAATATTTTGAAAAAGACGAAAAATTTTCTCTACCGGAGTATTGCAAAAAATCTTTCGGAATTTATCAGGAAGAGCCAATAGATATTGCACTTGAATTTGATAAAAGTGTCAAAGATGATGTGCTTAATTATCACTTCCACCCGACACAGAAATTAAAAGAGTTGGATAACGGCAATATTCAAGTAAAATTTACATCAGGCGGAACTTATGCAATATGCCAAGAATTGTTTAAATGGGGAACTAACGTAAAAATTAAGAAACCAAGCAGTTTTAAAGCATATTACAAAAAATATTTATCAGATGTACTGAATAATTTATAAATTTGTATATAAAATAAACGAGAGGTTATTCACTTAACCCTCGTCAAATTTTTGTGTACTTTTAATATTAAATATTATAAGTTGCAATGAATGTTTAATCAGAATTATTCTGCATTTTCTATTTCAGATTGTGGTATTACCAAACCCTCATCTATAATTTTAATTTCTTTATTAGTTCGTTCATCAGATATTCTGTACAAAACAATGTTGCCCCCACCATTATCACATACTAGCAAACGAGGATTAGAACAAAATATTAAATTATTGTTTGTTGACTGCCTTTCAATAAAGTCATAGTTATCTATTTTATTGATAAAATCAGGAACATTTTTTAGAGAGTCTTTTATAATACTACCTCTTTTAGAATTCATAAGGCTTACAAGTAAAGCAAGCAATGCTTTTTCACTTGCTAAATACTTTACTCTTTTTCTTTTTTCAGGAAATACGCACTTGCAACTTTTACATTTATACCTTTGAATACCATTCCGTTTGCCATGCTTTATAACATCCTTTATTGACTCGCATTTCGGGCATATTGATTTTGTTTCTGCACTATTTTTCATTCTAACCATGTTCAAATTATTTCAAAAACCACCTTATATGTCAATTTGGTTGTTAATCTTTTTATGAGATTTGTTAATTTTGATAAAAACGACAATTGCCAATATAGGCTAAACTCAATACTAGCAAAAGTTCTGCCAATTGCAAAGTAATTCCCTAAAAGTTGAAACAAAAAGGTATGTAATATATAGCGAGTTCGCTCAAAACAGATGTAAATGTCTGTAAACCAAGTGTACATAGGTATTTGAGGAAATTATAATTTAAAAAATTAAAAAGAAAGGAGAAAAAAATGACAACCTTTACGTTTCAAGACAACTGGAAAAATTTTGCAACATTTGCTATAAAAGGCAATACAAAAATTCCAGCAACAAAAAATGGCTTTAAAGATGCCAAATTTGGACATGATGTCCAAAAACTAATTATGCAAGGCTATAATATAGGATTAGCCTGTGCTATGTCAAATTTAATCGTAATTGATTGCGATGTAGATGAGGCAAAAGGCTACAATGGCTTGCAAGTATTAGCAGAAAAAGAGAATGAATTAGGGCAACTCCCTAAATCTCTTACACAAAAAACTCCAAGAGGTGGGAAACATTTTATTTTTTCTGCAAAAGGTATTATCAATCCAATAGGGAAAATAGGCAAGGACATTGATATTAAAAGTAATGGATATGTTTTAATATCTCCCTCATCAATAAATGGTAAGTATTACGAAATTATTAATGGAATTGATGAAAACGGGAATTTTATACTTGCAGAACTCCCAATGGCTTGGTTGAATTATCTGAACAAAAGTAATCCACAGGAACAGGCACAAACTCAAAAATCTGAACTTACTTTATCAGTATCAAGAGTTTACAAGGATATTAACATTGATAAACTTTTTGATAAC
>CADCNZ010000193.1 GCA_902802935.1 uncultured bacterium
GAGGTTATCCATTCAGCCGCGTGTTTTTCTTTCTCTCTTTGCTTCGTTTCTCTCTGTCTTTTTGCCTCGCAAACAAAAAGACAGAGAAGAAAGTACAGAAAGAATATTTGACTTTGAATTTTGTCCCAAAATCCAAAGTTCCAATTTAACTCAATATACATTGAGTTAATTTGTTTACATTCTTTCCAAATAAAAGAAAATGTTAAAAAAGATAGACTTATTCTTCAATTACTTTGAGAAGTCTCTGCCAAACCTCATCAATAGAACCGTTTGCATCAATTTTGTATAAAACACCTTTTGACTCATAGAATTCTACAAGCGGTGCTGTTTCGCGATAATAAGTATCAAAACGAGCGCGTGCAGTTTCTTCATTGTCATCTGCGCGAGTTTTTAGCTTTACTTGGCACTTGTCGCAAATGTTTTCAACTTTTGAAGGTTTAAATTTTTTGTTGTAAATCTCACTGCACTTGGGGCAGGACTGGCGGTTTACAATTCTTTCTATCAAAATTTCTTCATCTATATCAAAATAAATTGCCCTAAATGATGCTTTATCTTCATTATCAACACGAGCATTAATTTCTTCAAGCATTTTTGCCTGCTCTAAACTTCTTGGATAACCGTCTAAAACATAACCGTTCTTGCAATCTTCATCAGCAAGCTTTTTGCCTATGATAGTTCCGACCAAATCTACCGGAACAAGCTGACCTTTATCAATAAAGGATTTTGCAATTTTACCTTCTTCAGATTCTTTAGCAATTTCAGCTCTCAAAAGAGAACCTGTATCAACATGAGGTAAACCCAAATACTCCGATAACATATTGGTTTGAGTGCCTTTACCGCATGCCGGAGGCCCTAAAAATATAAGCTCACGTTTCATAATTATACTCCTCTTCAATTATTTATAGAATAACATAAACTGTTTATCTAAACAATTCTTTATTCAGGCGGTCTCTTTGTTTTGCGTAATTTTTATCAACATGGTGAGATTTTGAATTTTTTATCGCATCTAAAAATGCACGTTCTTTGCTATTATTTAAAAGTTTTGAAGCATTTTTTCTTGCAGGAACAATAAGACCGGTTTTAGTAAAATATTCAATGCTTTCTTCTGATGATAAAAATTTTATAAATTTTAAAGCTGATTCTTTATGTTTAGAGTCTGCTGAAATCGCCCATCCGGAAGCATCAGCGGGGGTATATCCTGGAAATTTTACAACTCCAAAATCAAACTCAGCACTATCACTAATTTTTGGATACATCCATCTACCGGATTGATAAAAAGCAATTTTTCCGTCCAAAAACATTTGGGCAAGAGTAGAGCTTCCGACATCAGATGGTTTTGGCGCGTATTTACCCTCAAGATCCTTATAAAAATCGAGCCCTTTATCCCTTCCTAAAGTCATCAAATAAGGCTCTGCAATAAATACATCACGCTCAAAGCTTACACCAAAACGATTTCCGGTTGTATTTTTTTTGATTAAGCTTTCAAAATTCTTAAAACTCAAACCCTTTTTAAAGTCATCATTAATATAATTCTTATTGTAATACAACACAAAGTTTGATATATCGCGCGGTACAGCAAGCAATTTATTATTAATACTTAATGCATCAATACTTTCGGGGAAAAATTCGTCTTTATTAATAATTTCAGATAAATCTTCTAATTTATTTTCATAAATAGGCATGTACAAGTTATTAATAAAAATAACATCCGGTGCAGTTGAGGAAGCAAAAAGCAGATGAATTTTTTGAAAATAATTTTGCGGAATGTGTATAAAATTGATTTTTATATCAGGATTTTTATGCTCAAAATCTGAAATTAATTTGTTTAGAATGCCAACTTCTGTAATTGAGCCCCAAGAAGAAAAAGTTATTTCTTCTACTTTATTTTTAGTACAAGAACATAGTAACAATGGAATTAATAAAAAAAGCCAAACTCTTTTTAACATAAATCCATTACAAACTCCATGTTATCATTGCTAACGTTTAATATAAATTTATGAACGCCTGTTCTAACAATGTATTGAATATTGTTATCATCTGATTTTTCTCTGATTCTTGCTTCAAATCTTTCTGTTTTTAAATCAGTATATTGTTTTAATTCAAAAAATCGATCTTGTATATATCCAAATACTTTGTAGTTGTTACCATCTTTGGCTAAATAGCATCCTTTGTCATCTGAAAATTTTGTTTCATTAACCATGTTGTATGGAATTCCGTCAATATTTATAGTTTTAGGGAATGTAGTAACATTTTTTGCTTTATTTGATTCTTTTATGCTATTTAATAAGTTAGCGTGTTTTTGTTGTTGTCTGTTTTTTCTTTCTTGCTGCTGCGCTTCGATAAGCTTTAACAGCTCTTCGGTGTTTGTATCTTTGATTTCTGATTTGACTGATTTTTTAGAAATTTGAGATGTTTTGTCTAAATCATAGAACGTAACGTCATCAAGAGAATCAGGTTTTATGATGTTTAAATCAAAATTTGTTTCATTTGTTTCTAAGTTCTCTTCATCGTCAATAATTTCGAAATCTTCAAATTGATTAAGCTCCTCATGAACTTCAGACACAGAAGGTGTGTTTTCTCCTTGTTGCTGCTCTTCATCTGAAAAATCATTAATTATTTCAAATTCCTCGCTTCCATCATAAAATGGCTTAAAGGTAACGTTAGATATATTCTTAAGTAAAGCGTCTTCGTCAACAACATGAGGTTTTTCCGGTTCATCAGCATATTTATCCGGATTCTTTAGAACATCATTCAAATCCGGAAGCTCATCCGTAACAGAAAGTTTGTCAAATTCGTATCCGCTTGCAACAATTTCTGCCTCATCAGAAGGTCTTGAAATATATGCGTTTTTATTATTAATTTCTATAGCTAAATCCGGTAGTTCTTCATTTACCGAGAGTGTACTTACTTCATAACCTTCACTAAAATATACGACTTCCGGTTTTGCTTCCGATTCTATTCTTTTTCCGCCCTGTTTTTTTAGTGCTTCTGACAGGTCAGGAAGCATATCTTTTACATTTAGGGTTAATAATTCAGAGTGTTTATGTGCTTTTTCTTTATGACTTTGTATTTCTTTGCGCATTTCATTTACACGCTCAGGATTGGTTCTTAAATCCGTTATAAAGTCCGGATCCAGCTCAACATTTATTAACTTATATAGAGCGTCAACATCGTCTTTTGAAAATGATATATTTTGATCAATTGTATATGATGTAATAAAGTTTTCCAAAATTTCTGTTCTGGATGGTTTTTTGTTTTCGATAGGATTTGTTACTACAAAATCTGAAAGATTTTTCATAGTATCATCACTTATTTCCATATTTAACAGTTTATTAATTTTTTCTACATCATCTTGAGAGAATTTCAAAGTACCATCGTGAATGTATTTTTCATATAATTCATTATTATATAATTCTTGTTCTTGAACTTCAGCTTCTGCTTTTTCTGAATCATCTTCAAAATTAAATTCTTCTAAAAATGCAGCAAGTTCGTCATTTTGTTCATCAGTTTCTTGGCTTATATTATTTTCAACATTGTTGTTTTTTTCTTGAAAGAGTTCGTCTAAATCAACAATGTTTTGAGGTTCTTCTTGCGGAATTGTTTCTTCTGTTGTTTTTGTTATTATTTCAGAATTGCTATTATATCCTACGACAGGCATCCTTATAGGTTTTTGGTACATTCTATCGATATGATTAATAGTATTTCTTACTTTCTGTTTTCGTTCTTTTTCTTTCTTTTTTGCTTCTTTCTCTTCGCTAATATCAATATCAGGTTGTTCCCCAAGGATTTCAACCATCTTGTTTTTGCCCCTTATGTATAAATAAACGACAGATATAATAACTAATAGAATTCCTAAAATAACGAGTAATTTTTCTGAACCGCTTGTTGAAACATCATCGTTGTTTTGAGTCGGTTGAACTTTTTCTATAGTACGATTATCGTTATATTGCGGGTGAGAAGTACTCTCATCAGTTCTAGTTGCAGTTTCTTCGTGATATTTGTATTTATTTTTTGTTTGAACAGGTGTGGTATCCTCATTTTGATAGTTTGTCACAGGAGGATTTTCTATTTCCTGCACAATCGGCTGTTCTGTATGAGCCGGCGGAGGAGGAAGTGCTTCTGCCGGTTTCGATTCCGGTACATATATAGTTTTTTGGGTATTTAATAATGTGTTGGGTAATGTTTTTACCGTAATTTTTGTATACCCGTTTGAATTTGTTGTATAAGGCATTGTCCTTACATCGACATTTTCGATATTTCCGGAGTCAATTTGGACTTCGTTGTTCGGACTATTCGTATCGGGAAGCATTATTACATATGTCGTAGCATCTTTTTTTACCAAGTTTATAGGTCTGTCATATTGCGTTTTTGTTGCAACAGTCATTGTTACGGTACCGCCGGCAGAACTGTTAAACTTCAGAGACATCAGACTGTTACTGAAATGTTCTGCTCCAAAAGCTCCAACTACCGTGACAACAGAAGCTAAAATCAATGCAATTGTTTTCTTCTTATAATGCTTCATAACTCTTATTTTACCATAATTACAAGAATCTAACTATACATTATTTAAACTACATATCTGTAACAATAATTCTTTTATCGGAAGTAATTCTGTCAATGTTTAAAATTGTATATGGAGAACCGTTATATATAAATTCATTAGAAAAATAACTGTCATTTGCATTAGATAAATCATTTTCCTGACATTCAAAAAGTTCATTGATTTTATCAATCAGCAAAGCCAGTTTAAGCTCATTGCATTTTATTATGATTACCGGTTTTTTTTCTGAATTTTGAGAAGATGGAATATTCAAAAACTTTTTTAAATCGAGAACCGTTATATAATCCCCGCGCAAGTTCATAATTCCTTCAATAAAATCCGGAGTCCCAGGCACTTTGGTTATTGAGGTATCTTTCAAAACTTCTTTTACATAATCCAGCTCTATACAATACAAATCTTGATTCAAATTAAATGAAATATACTTATTTTTAGCAAATAATTCTGAAGATGTTATTTTGAGTTTTGACTTGTTTTCAATATCCAGAGTTCTGATATTCATTATTGCTTTTGACTCTTCATCTGCAGGAAATAACGACTTAACATCAATATCTTCATAATCTTTGTGTTCCTTAAGCAAGTTTTCAATTGCGTATATATTTATTATGAAAATAGTTTCTTGATTATATTTATATAGAGAATCAATAATAGTTTCGCTGTCTGAATAAGGTATTGCATCAACAAGTGATGTATCAAAAGGCACAATACCAATTACTTTATCTGTGATAATGCCAAAAATAACTTCATCAGTTTTTACTATTAAAAGTTCATTTTTAGTTGAATAAGGAGTTACCTCTATATTTAAATAAAACCTTATATCAATGACATTAATTACAAAATTATTATATTTTAAAAGCCCGACAATGTTATTCGGGAGTTTTTGCGGATAATCCAGTGCAGGCAACTTCATTATCTCAAGTACATTTTCTGAATTTATCGCATACCTATTTTTACCAATTTGAAAGTATAAATGCGTATTCTTCTTTTGTTCGATATAATTACTGCTGTTCATGCAAAACAACCCTGTTCCTTCCGCTTTCTTTTGCTCTATACAAAGCTTCATCTGCAGATTTTAAAATTTCTGCCGGTGTGTTAAAATCTTGGAAATTCATAGTCAAACCGATACTAACTGTAACTTTTGATTTGACACCGTTATATTCAAATTCATATTCTTCTACTGAACGGCGAAGTCTCTGTACAGGAATTATAGCCCCTTCAAGGTTAGTCTCCGGCATTATCATAATTAATTCCTCGCCGCCATATCTGTATAATAAGTCCGTTTTTCTGAATGATGATTTCATAAGGTCTGCAACCGTTTTTAGTACGTAATCTCCATATTGGTGACCATAGGTATCATTAACTTTTTTGAAAAAGTCAATATCCAGTATTGCAAGGCTAAAATCTGAAGGGTGTCTGCGAGTACGGTTATATTCTTGTTCTAAACTTATTTCAAACTGACGCCTGTTGTATAAACCTGTCAAACCGTCAAGTACGGACATAAATTCTTTTTCTGTATACTGATATTTCATTTTAAATATCGTTAAAAGTTCGCTTATCATTATGTCAAAATAGCGAAAAGACATATAATCTATATCCTGCCTTGTGTAAAAACAGATTCCGCCTATTAATTTTTTATCAAATATTAAAGGTATAATGATTTTTGATTTTAA
>CADCNZ010000194.1 GCA_902802935.1 uncultured bacterium
TAAAAACATCTAAGTGGTTAGGATGGTTTTTACATGCGGAAGCACCAAATTCGGATCATATATTTCAGGCATTTTATTATGGTGTAACAAGATTTGGAATTCCTAATGATATTTATCTTGATAATGGTAAAGACTACCGTTGCAAAGATTTTGCAGGGGGAAGAAGTTCTGTAAAAATTAAAAATTTTACAGATAAAGAAAATTCATTGATTACAAATCTTGGTGTATCAGTTCATTTCGCCCTCCCTTACAATGCCCAAACAAAACCAGTTGAAAGAGACTTCCTTAAAATTAAGGAATTTCTTTCTAAAGGTTTTGTTGGTTATCGAGGAGGCAAAATAACCGAAAGACCAGAAAAATTAAAAAAAGAAATAAAACAAAACAAAATTATGGAATTTTCAGAATTTAAAACAATATTTGATGATTTCATTGAAAATGTATTAAATAAAACACCTTCAAGAGGCAAAAATTTAAAAGGTAGATGTCCTGACGAAGCTTGGGCTCAAGAGTTTGCAGTAAAAAAAGTAATATCTAAAGATGCTCTTAAATTATTCTGTATGCGTACATCAAGACCTGTAAAAATTGGAAGAAATGGAGTCAGAGATTCCTTTTTAGATATCACATATTGGGCTGAATGGATGGTTACAGAAAAAGGGCGAAAGGTATTTTTACGCAGGGATATTAATGCATACCAAGAAGCTTGGGTCTTTGATGCAAAAACAGAACAATACCTGGGCAAAGCAAACATTTATGTTGAAACATCATTCCTTGCTAAAACTAATGTTGAAAAATCTCAACTAAAAGAAGCAGTAGAGAATAAAAAGAAAGAACAAAAAATTCTCAAATCTTATATAGATTCTATTCAAAATGTTGCAGGAGCAAAGGAATATATAGAACATACAAAACTTACACTTAAACAAAATTATGAAAGTAATCCTACTATTGTGCAACTTACAAATACAAAAATGGATCAGGTTATAAAAGAAGATAAAAAAATGAATATAAAACCTGAAAAATATGTGACACAGTTATTACCAAAGAAAAAACTCTATCTTACAGAAGCTGAAAGAGATAGGGATTTAGCCAGACAACAGAAAGCCATATAAGGAGGAGTTATGAACTTAGTTGAAAATTTAAAACAAAGAATGAAAGAAAAGGATTATTCCTTAACACATATTGCAAAATCGTTAAATTCGTCAAGTGCAACGATACATTTATGGCTAAACAATAAATACACTGGTAATGTTGAAAAAATCAATCAGGCAGTTAAAAAGTTTCTTGAAAGAGAACAACTAAGAGAACGCCGCATCAAGTTTGGTTTTACAAAAACATCTGTTGCAGTTGATGTTTTTGATATTGCCAAAACTTGTAGCATTGAAAATGTTATAGGAGTTTGTTGCGGACCGGCAGGGATTGGTAAAACATTTGCAGTTAAACAATATGCATTGGAAAATTCTGAAGTTATTTTGATAGAAGCAGATTTTGGCTATACTCCAAAAGTTTTATTCTCTGAAATACATAAAAGTTTGGGATTTGATGGATGTGGAACAATACATTCAATGCTTTTAGATATAGTAGAGAAATTAAAGTCTTCAGGTCGATTGATTATAGTTGATGAGGCAGAAAATCTACCATATAAAGCATTAGAATTACTCCGCAGAATCTATGATAAAGCCAATGTTGGTATATTGCTTGTAGGAATGCCAAAGTTATTTAACAACCTGAAAGGTGAAAAGGGGCAATATGCACAACTGTATTCAAGAGTTGGTATTACTTCTTTGTTGGAACCTTTAAATGAAGATGATATGAAATCCATTATCTCCTCCGTGACCCCACTGGTCGACGTCATTTACCCCAAAATCTCCGTCTATTGCGGTGGCAATACAAGAGTTCTGACCAAACTTTTGGTCAGAGCACACCGTATTGCAGAGGTAAATAATGTGGAAATTGATGAAGATGTAATACAAGCAAGTATGAGACAGTTAATTTTTTAGGAAAAATTATGAAAGAATTAGAATCACACGAAAAAATCATATATGTATTTTTAATCGCTCTTGCAATTTTTATTGCAGGCATACAGGTTGGAATAATCCAAACTAAGGAATTAGTAAGGCAGGAATACTATGGTTACATTTCAACAGATTAGGAAAATACATACCCTAAAAAACTTGCTCTTTATGAGTGACGATATATACCGAGAATTATTATTTAGCTTTGGTGTTGGGTCGTCAAAATCACTTACTGATACCGAAGCCGGAATATTGATAAGTATTTTAGAAGAAAAAGTAAAATATTTGAATCTAAATAAATATGATGAATTCGCAAATCGAGATAAAAATATGGCAACACCTTCTCAACTTAGAAAAATCGAGGTTTTATGGAAAGACATATGCAGAAACAAAGAAAAAACATACAGAGAAAAATCACTAAGAAAGTATTTATCTATGCATTTTCATATAGGTGACATTAGATTTTTAACAAAAGTCCGTGCTGGTAAAATAATCGGAATTATGGAAAGAAAGATTAAAAAATATATTTTAAAGACCGTTTAAAAGGTCTTTGTGTAGTAGATAAAAAAGAAAAGGAGAACAAAGTTATGGAAATGACAAAAGAAACAATCATGAACATGATGAACAAACAGTTAGAAATGTTACAGATGGATTTTGATGAAGCGTTGAAGGATTTGGGCAGAATATCCCGAAACAAAAATAAATCTCAAGAAGAATATGCGATTTATTTTGAGCGTCAAGACAGATGTAATATCTGCGAAGCAAAAATAAATCTTATGCAGAAAATGGTTAAGAAAATGTCTGATATGTTTGGGCAAACTCAGATGCTTTCAACTGCAAAACTCTAACAGGTCGAAACGGTCGGCTAACAGTGCAAGCTGACCGTCTTAACGTGATGCGTTAACTGATGATGACCATACATTACCCACCTAAATAAGTCTCAAGGAGAGTATTATATGCAAACCCCACCATGGATTGATTATATTACTATGGAAAATTTACCTAATGAAGATTTGAAAATTGTTGCAACAATAATTGGCTTAAATCCTACAATACAACTTATGTGTGAAGTTCCGGGGATGTTGATTTCTATACCTAAAAATGCAACCTTAAAAGCAAGAGTAGAATATGTTAAAAAGCACTATGACGGTTCTAAAAAATCCCGTTATGAACTTTCTAAAGCTTGTGGATTATCCGAAAATTACATATATAGAATAGCCAAACTTAGATAAATTTAATTATTTGAGACTCAAAATATTTTGTTGAAATGTTTTAATGTCCATGATACAAAGTATTTAGAAGGATGTATCAAATGAAAAGTTTATCTAAATCGACAAAAATTATGTTTTTATTTGACCTTGTAGTTTTGTTTGTTTCAACGTACTATTGGGCAAATTTCTTTAATTATACAACTAAAGCAGTTGTATTGTTATGTATTCTCACTATTTTCACGGGTTTAATTATTTTATATCTGAAAGGCGGTTATAAGATACGAGAATTTAATATTACAGTTAAAAATGCTTACCTCTTATTTGAGGGGGTTGTTATGACGCATGTTCTCCCTGCAATATATTTACTTATATATGCGGCATCATTAAAATCTACAATTATCGTTTGACAGCCGAAATTTAAAATGTCGGACACGAAATTTAAATTTTTCAATTTTGTGATTATTTAAGAGGAAATTATTTGAATTTCAATTGTCAGACATTTGAAATTCAAAAGATACTTTTTGCAAAACTCTCTGATA
>CADCNZ010000195.1 GCA_902802935.1 uncultured bacterium
AAGAATCCATCATTATGTATCAATAAATATAAAATAAAACAAGCATATACGGACATAAGATATATAAGAACCTGTAGTTCTATATAGTGCATATATTTGTCAATTTGGTCTGTGATTTTTTTTATAAAGTTCATATTCTGATATTAACATGTACCCATTTAATTTTCTATATTTATAAAGTTGTTAAGTGGAATGAATTTCCAAGAAAGGATTATTATGCAAAATAAAAAATCAAAAACACCAACTGATAAAGATTTGATGAGAGCTTGTGAGCTAAGCTACAAAAATGACAAGTCACAAAAGAAAATAGACGGGTTGCATTATTATAATAATTTCGAGAACAAAAAAACAGGTTTCTATGCGGATGTGTATTATAATGATGATAATATTGTCTTTGTGTTTAGAGGGACAGATATGTCCAGTCCAAAGGATTGGATGGCTGATGCTTCTATGTGGAAAAAGAAAAATATGCCGGCTCAATTCTATGACGGAATTAAACTATATGACAGGCTTCAAGATTCACCTGTTTTTCGTGGCAAAACTGCTATCGCAACAGGACACTCTCTTGGAGGTAGTATTACAGATTATATTGGAACTCAGAGAGGAGACAGAGCCGTTGCATTCTCTCCTTATGGAATAGGAGATATTGTCAAAAATCCTCGTTTTACAGACAACATAACCAATTATGGAAATCCTCGTGACCCTGTATTTATGGAAAATTATGAAAACCAAATTGGTAATAATAAATATGTTTTTAACTCATCAAATTATTCGAGTGAATCTGCAGAATATAATAAAGATGTAAATTTAATAAAAAAAGGAGATTCTGCGTTTAACCATTATCATCTTCTGGAAAACATGGGGGACATTGATTATGCCTCTGACGATATAACAGGGAAAGACTCTCTTAAAAGAATGACAGAAGGGTTTAAGCGCGGAGAAATGTCATCTGTCCAAGAAATGGTTTACAAAAACACGGTACATAGAATATTAAAAGAACAATATGAAAAAACAAAAAACAATGAAAACAATTGTCCCGGATATGTTGATGTATCAAACTATACAAGAAATGGCAAAGAGGTTAGCGGTTATACAAGGGACTGCCCGTATCACTAAATTTTAGAAAGAATAATATCAATACAAAACCATAGTAAAATACCAAAGGTGAATAAAACAATCACTATATTTGCATATAGAAAAATTTTATATAACTTGGGAAATTTATATGAGAAATTTATATGTTTTTTTATAAACAATACATTAAAGATAAAAATGCTCAATAAAATTGCTGCAAAGATTGCTACATATGGAAATGTATAACAAATTAGCAATACTAAGAGCATTCCGCTACCATTCCCGAAAGGGAACATAGAGTATATTAAAAAACAAATATATGCAGGTATAAGATATATAAGAACCTGTAGTTCTATATAGTGCATATATTTGTCAATTTGGTCTGTGATTTTTTTAATAAAATTCATACCCTAATACTAGCATATTCTGTCATTAGGTTCAATTTTTATGCACATTTTCTGTCGTTTTGGCAAGTAATAACTTGCCTTTTTATAGTTACTAAATTCGAAACAAATAGTTTCGGGAAAGGATTTTTATGTCATTTGAGTACATTATTGAACGCGATAACGCGGTAAAAAATTTAAACATGGAAGACGAAACTGAATTAGTAAAAAATATTTCCTCAAAATTTGCGGAACTTAACAAAAATAGATCTGCGAATCTTGATATGGCATCAAAACTTTCTGATGAAATATTCTTTAAAAATGAATATATTCCGTCAGGTGATAAAACTCAAAAATGGAAATCAAAAATTAAAATGTGTAAAACTTTTATGTTCTATCAAACACTAAAGTCATTTATTTGGAGAAATACTTATGCAAATGTTAATTCTATGTTCGACGTATCGGGAGAAAACCATGATTCAAACAATGCCAGCAACAAGCAAAAAGCCGTTTTGGTCGACATTATGGAAAAAATGGATTACCAAAAAACCTGTGACCAAATTATTGATAACGCTCTTCTTTACGGAGAACTAATTTCTTTTACCGCTTGGAAAAAAACAACAGAAGAATACAGACGACCTATAAACTTTTTTGAAAATCTGTTTTCAAAAGATGTTGTTAAGCTTCCGCGAATTCAACAGGCTATTATGTCAGGAAAAAATTACTGGGTTGACGAACGTGAAACATACAATAACCCTTATATTTATCCTGTTAACCCTGCTGATATAGTTTTTGATCCAAATCAAGCCGATGATTGGGATGCTTGTCCTAAAATTTATCGGGTTTACAAAACTCCAAACGATATTATAAATAACAAATTATACACAATGACTAAAGAACAAGCAGAAGATATTCTCAAGTTAACAAAAAATGAAAATTTACAAAAAGTTAAATCTAATGAAGATATTGTTAAGGGTTCAACGGTAGAAGTACTCGAACATTGGGGTAATCTTAAACTGCCCAACGGTATTTTGCTCAAAAACTGGCATGCTGTTATTGTTGCCAGAAAATACCTTGTGCTTTTCAATAAAAATGAAAGTATTATAAATCCGTTTTCTTATGGAGCTTTGATTCGTGATCCGGAAACAAAACGCGGTATCAGCCCTCTATATTCCGTGCTCTCTCTTGCCCATGTACAAGAAGATTTATTGAATAGAACATGCAACCTCCAAACACTTAGTGAAAATCCGCCGCTTCTCGCACCTGAAGGATTCTTTGATGAGGATGAAATCCAATTATATCCGGGAAAAATCATTGAATATGGTGACAATCTCACTCCGACTGCAGCATTTAAACAAATGACTTTTGACTCTAACACCTTTGTTCAAGATATAACATATTTGAGTGATTTAATGGCAGAAGTTTCAGGAATTTTTCCAAACATGATTGGCGCAGTAGAAGAATCCGGTACAAAAACCGCTACTGAAATTAATACAAAAACTCAAGGTCAAATGATACGTCTATCTATGATTGTCGATACAATTAATCAAGATTTGATTATACCAAATGTCGAAAAAATAGCTAAACTATGTGCTGACTTCAAATCAGGAATTGAGACAGTTTTTGTAAACCATGAAAATCAGCAGGAAACTATCGAAATTGATGATGAAATTCGTCAAGGAGAGTACAAATATACTTATTCCGATTCATCAGTTACAGCCTTAAAATCAGAACAAGCAGATTTGGTTGTTACTGCGGTAGAAAAATTTGCAAAAATGATTCCTCTGAATTTGCAAGAAATTTTTGTTTGGTACTTCGAACAAAAAGGTGTTGATAATCCGGAACGCTTTCTTCGCGTAAATCAGGGGGTAAATGAAGGGGTAAACGAAGGGGTAAACGAGGGGGTAAATTTAGTAAATGACCTTTCTTTATCAAATGAAATTTTACCTGACGGTCAAGCTCATGGCGGGCAATCCGGTGTAGAGAATATATTACAGCCTGATGCGGACGCTATACCTCCTCAAGATAAACAACCGGAAGCACCTATTGAAATGCCTGATATATTTGGAGATAAGCTTCTTACTCCTGAAGATTTTCCACCGCTTCAAGAGCAAAAACCAAATTTAGATGCAGAAAAGTTGATGAAATTAATAGGAATTCTTGCACGATTTGCTCAAAATAATAAAGATGATTTAGATTCAAAAGAGTTTTTGGAACTTCTTAACAGTGTAATAGATTCAAATAATAATGAGGAAAATTAATAGTTAAATATAAAAATTACAGAAATAAAGAAACTCTCGATAACAGAATATACTCAAACAGAGATATTTACGACATGCCTGTCGGAGAAGTGTTTAAACGTAAAAAAGAAATCTTGGAACAAAATCGTTCAATAGGAATTCCCACAGTGCAAGAGCTGCAGAATTCAGAAAACGTAGTCTATGTTCATGAGTATATGCGTGATGACGGCACTACTGTAAAAGCTCACTGGAGAAGTAAAAGAAAAGGAGACTTATTACCGACAGATATGCCTGATTACAGAACCGAATGGCCACAAAACAATCACGGCGTCATGAATTTTAATGGCGGAGAAGTTTTAGCAGATATTAGTAAATCAATAGTAGATTTTATACAAAAAATTGGTATAGAAACATTAAAAGAAGTTGCATTAAGTGCAAAAGATATAATAGTTGAAGCTGCATCAAAAATTCCTGTTGATCGTTTAAAAACTTTGTTTATACAGTCAATGACATATTTAAAAAATATAGCAGAATCGTTAAAAAACGGTGTGACAACAGGAGGTGCATCAGAAATCGGAAAAGAATTGAAAGAAATTTCAGATATTGTACTGGAAGGCGGAGTAGAATTTAATGATTTTATAGATGTAGTAGAAAAATCACTAAAACTTCCCGCAAAGACTACAACAGAACTTTTGGAAGCAGTAAAGGACGGCTTGGGAAGAATTGTCAAAACAGGTATAATAGTTGGAGGAAAAATATTAGAAAAACAAAATAGTGAAATAGATTTATCTATAAAACCAGCTGAAATATCTTCTCCAAGCGTGTCAAATATAAAACTAAAATCTCACGTAGAATTAAATTTTCCAAAATCTAAGTTTGTAAATATAAACAATAAGCTAAATACTAACTATAAAGACGCTATGCAATGCATGAATATAGCACTTATTGAGCCGGAAAATATTGAAAACAATTCTGATTTTAAAATATTGACAGATAAAGAATTGGGAACAATGTCAAACAAAATGCATTTTGACATTCCTGATAATGTAAAAACAGTGCAATATTCATCAAATAGTTCTTTGGCAAAATCAGTGCAAGAATCAAAAAGCTTTCAAGACGCAGTGAGAGTTTGGGTCTCTACATCTCCTGAACAAAGACCAAATAAAATATTATTGGAATTGAACGATAATGAAAATCTTGCTCGTTCAATCTTGCATGCAACAATATTCCAACCAAGAATAGAAAACGGTTATTTTAAAGGTTATCTCTACGATTTGTATGATTTTAAGTTGCAATGGTTAGAGAGCGGTTTTAAAACTTTTGTAAATACAAGCGCAGTATTATTGCAAGAAATAAAAAAATTAAAAAATTATAACATAATAATTCCTATAGAATATAAATTATAAATTTATTGTAATTAACTTATTGTTAAGTAAATATATAAGAAAAAACCTAATAAAAATAAAAACAAGCATAATATACCCAAAAAGAAAAATGGTGTATATATAGGACTATAAAGTAAAAATTTACTCTTTGTATTATTTATATTTTTAAATAAACACTTAAGCAATAGAATTATTAATAACAAAATTATAAAAATAATTATCGCAAAAAATGATGAAAATAAGTATGTCAACAAAATTAATGAAATTTGTACTTCTAAGTCATCTATATATGGAAGCAATACTATAAGCATACAGATATCATATAGCAATATAAATATTTCAACTACAATCGCAATGTGAAACCAACGGTATTTTCTAAGACCATTTATAAAATTAAATAAAATCTTAAAATAATTTGTTTTCATTCGAGCTTTTAATCCAATGCTATTCGACTAATATTTTATCATATTAATATTGCAAAATATATCAGCCAAATAGCTAACCAGTTATTTGGCTGATATTGGAACTTGAAAGTGAGGTAATTAATAATGAAATATAAAAATTACAGAAATAAAAGAAACTCTCGATAACAGAATATATTCAAACAGAGATATTTACGACATGCCTGTCGGAGAAGTGTTTAAACGTAAAAAAGAAATTTTGGAACAAAATCGTTCAATAGGAATTCCCACAGTGCAAGAGCTGCAGAATTCATACATTTTAATTAGTTTTAATTTTTGATTACAATTATGTTACAAATTGCGGATAATTATATATATTGTTATAAGTGTTATTGAACCTGTTGCATATAGTATACCAAATTTCCACAATATATCATATATCTTGTTTGTTAATAAAAATTTGTTTTTAATTAAAAACGTTTTATTATAATGTTTTAATATTAACTTAATAGATTGTATTAAAACAAAAGAACTTGCAATAAATAACATTAAAAATAATGGGGTGACAACAAAAATGCCTATGATAACAGATGTTATATTAAAATCATATTGCTTGGGTTCAAAATCCAAACTGGAACTATATATAGAAAAACAAAAAGATATATTTGCAACAATACTGTAAATATGGCTTTCCGGATATTTTTTTAGTTTTTGCAAAAATTTATATAATTCATTCATTAAAACATACAACCAATCTAATTTGAAAATTTTATCATATTAATATTGTAAAATATATCAGCCAAATAGCTAACCAGTTATTTGGCTGATATTGGAACTTGAAAGTGAGGAAAATTAATAATTAAATATAAAAATTGCAGAAATAAAGAAACTCTCGATAACAGAATATATTCAAACAGAGATATTTACGACATGCCTGTCGGAGAAGTGTTTAATTAACAGAAAAATAACAAATTAAAATATTCAGACTGCTAAATTTTAGCAGTCTTTGTTTTGTTACAAAAAATGAAAGGAAAAAATTATGGAAGAACAAAATCAGTCAAATGAAATGATTCAATCAGAAGAGCCGGAAATGTCCGATAACTCTAATATTGAATCTGATTCAAAAGCAGAAATTTTTAATAGTAAAGAAGGAAAATCGCAAGACCCTTCCGAACTTATTTTGGGTAAATTCAAATCAACAGAAGATTTGACAAAAGCTTATCAAGAACTTGAAAAACTCCAAGGAAACCAATCAGCAGAGTTAGGACATCTTAGAGGCAATGTGTCACAGATCAACAACATTCAAAACATTTGGAGTTCTTTAACAAACTTGCAAAATCAAGAGCAAGAACTTAAAGAAATTGCTAACAAGTATAACACCTATTTTCAAGATCCGAGTTTTAGGGAAATGTATAAAAGTGCTTATTTAGCGATGGGCTCAAATCTTGATACTGATGCTTTTATTAATCTTTTGGAAGGTTATGTTTCAGCACGTATTTTTAACCACGACAGAGAAAATTCAAAATTAAAAGAAACCCAAAAATTAATTAATGAAATGACTTTTGATAAAAATGAAAAAACTTCTTCTCAAAATGAAGTTAAAAAAAGAGTGGAAGACATGAATCCAAAAGAATATGAAGAATTTTTGCAGAGATTGATTTAACAACTGATATTTAATCAGTATTACGTACATCTAAAAAGAAAGGACAAAATTATGACAACAGCGAAACAAATGATAGTTGACGCTTTTACCAAAACATTTAAACAACGTTTTTACAATGAACTTGTAATAGGTCAACTTGCACATTCAGAATTTAAAGATAATGTAAAAAAGGGCGATGAAGCTAATATTACTATGCCTGGTATGGTTACTCTTTTTGACTATGACGGAGGAGATTTACCAACTGCTGAAACAGCAACGATTTCTACATGCAAAGTTAAATTAGACAGAGGAAAAGCTTTTCACTTTGAACTTTCCGAATTAGAAGAAAAAATGCTTGAAGGACCTGAAGTTGACGGTGAAAAACAGCACGAAATTGCAAAAGATTACACTGATGACGCAATCAAACAATTCGCTGCTGCAGTTGATTCAGCTTATGCAAACTTATACACAAGGGCAGGGCACTATTTTGATGACAATGGTTCTGCAATTACTCTTACTCCGCAAGTTGCCAAAGACATATTTGCATATATGCAAGCTAAATTTCAACGCGGCGACGGAAAAGGTCATACAAATTGGGTTGACGGAGCTATGGTATGCGTTATTCCGCCGGAATATCAATTCTATTTAGGTAAAATGGATGAATTAAAATACACAGATAAAGGCCAAGACGAAATCAGAAAAGGATACATTGGTGAATTATGCGGTTGGGAGATTCTTGTATCTAATAACGTTGCACAGCCGGAAGACGGAGTATTTTATCCGTTATTCGGAGTTAAAGGTAAAACTCTTGCCGGTGGTATTTCTGCAAATCTTAATACTACATTCTATGTACCTGAAAAGAATTTTAATACTTGTTATAAAGGGTATGGTTTATACGGCGTTGGTGCGCCAAGAGCAGATTTCTTAGGCTCTGTTAAAATATCTGCACCGCTTTCATTATCTTAGTAAACAAAGAAAGGAAAAATTATGACTAGAGATATAATTGATGTTCAATATCCGGTTTTGGACCACACAGAATCTGTTGCAAATATAAGCATTACAGAAAAAACTGTTACACAAGCAAACGGTATTACAATAAGAGACGCTTTCTCAAATAAAAACAACTCTCTTTTTATCGTGATTAAAACAACAACTTCAGGAGGTTCGCTTCTAACAGTAAAAGCAGGGGACGCATATCCAAATTCTATGCTTGGAGATATTGTAATAGAATTACCTGAAGGTGTTTCTGCAATTCAACTTCAAGATTTATCAAGATTCCAAAAATCAGATGAATCTATTGATTTAGATTTTGCAACAGGTTTTACCGGTTCTATATATGCTATAGCAAAATGGGCAGGAGTCAGACCGGTTCAAGCGTAATTTATTTTAACTTAAAACTCTGTATTACCGCCTTTTATAGGCGGTAATTACGGGGTTTTGATGAAAGGAATAATATGTATAAAATAACATATCTCAAAACAGGACATGTTTTTTTGTTACCTGAACAAACAGCAAAAGAACTAAAAAAAAATTTTCCTAACGATTACAAAATTTTAGAAATTAACGGGAAAAAATATAAAGATACTCGCAAAATGAAAATAGAAGATACAAATTCTATAAGAGCAAAAGTAGTTGAGGAATAAAAATGAAAACATTAAAAAATTTTTTAGATGACCTTGGAAAGCGCGAATCCGGTGGTAATTATAAAGCGTTTAACCGATATGGATATGCAGGTAAATATCAAATGGGAGAAGCGGCTCTTATTGATGCTGGATATTATAAAAAAAGCTCAGGTAAATACAATAACGATTGGAGTGGACAATTTACAGGTAAAGATTCTGTATATTCAATTGATGATTTTTTAAACAATATTCAGGCTCAAGAAAATGCGCAAATCGTCTTTAAAAAACGTCAATGGGCATATTTAAAAGCCCTTAATGCTCATAAATATGTAGGACAAATAATTAACGGATACAAAATCACAGAATCAGGCCTTCTTGCAGGAGCACATTTAAAAGGTGCCGGAGCTGTTTCAATCTATTTAAATTCCGGAGGCAAAATTTCTCAAAAAGATGGTTTTGGAACTTCTGTGGAAGAATATATAAAAAAATTTGCCGGATATGACGTTCGTGCAATTACAGGTTAGGAGGTTTTATGACTTTAAAATTTATTGATTTATATAATACTGCAGCATCTCAAGAATGGTCTATGTATGATAACGATGCGGTTTCTAGTGCAGATTTTGAAAAATCTCTTGTTGTAGCAATAAATAAAGCTATGTGTGAAATTTTATACTCTTTTCCATTCAGCTTTAGAGAAAAAACACATCTGATTTTTACTATGCCTAACAGAAATGCTTATGATATGCCAAACGGATTAATTAAGAGAAACAAAAAAGATAAATATTGTGTAAAGATAAATTCCAATCTGCTTAAACAGATTGATGATGCAAGTGAATTAGAAGCAAAGTCCGGTATCCCTGATTGTTTTTATACAAAAGGAAACCAAATTTTTTTCTACCCTACGCCATCCGAAAAGCTAATAGTAACAATTGATTATTTTACACTTGCAATAGGAGAAAACAAAGACGGCGAAGAAATTTTTGTAATGAAGAACGATGATGATGTCGTATATATACCAACTTATTTAGAAGAAATTTTTAAAGACGCAGTTATAACAAGAACAATGCTAAATTCTATTGCATCAGAAAGTGATGAAAATTTTTCTGCATACAAAAAACAGTCTGAAACGGCATATAAATTATTAATAAAATATGGAAAGGGGGTGGAGCACAAAAAATCAATAAACATATAAAAAAGCCCCTAAATGGGGCTAAAATTGTTTAATAGATGTAAGATGTAAGAGTGATGTTATTTTTATAAAATTTGTTTTTATATAT